>NZ_JBFUMO010000603.1:0-3397 GCF_054049355.1 Roseateles sp. P5_E11
CTTGATGCCTTGCTCGGCATCCGCGGCCTTGACGGCCTCGACCGCCGTGCCGAAAGCTGTGGTGCGCGCCGTATAGGCGTCGTTGCGAGCCTTCAGTTCGGCCTTCTCGAGCTTGGGGGCCTCGGCCGTCAGCGCCTCGTGCGCCTTCAGGATGGCTTCCTTCTCGGCCTTCACGTCGGCGATCTGCTTGCCCAGCACGGCCTCGGCKGCCTCAAGGGTGGCCTTCTCCGACTTGAGTTTGTCGGCATTGGCCTTGTAGGAAGCCTGCTCGGCCTTGATGGCCTCGGCTTCCTTGCTGTTGTTGTCCTGCTGGGTGATGCAGGCGCGCAATTCGTCGCGCGACATCAGTTTGGCCTTGGGCTTCTCGACAACCGGGTTGCTGACCTTGTTGTTCTTCGGGTCGACCTTGGCCTTGGAATTGGTGGTGACTTGTGCCTGGGCGGAGACAGCGAGACCCAAGGCCAACGTAAGAAGAATGCGTTTCATGAAGAGGGCGCAACCGGGTTGCGAAGGTTCAAAGCGGGAGGCGGAATGATGCCACGAGGCTTCGCCGCGATAATCCTCGGCTGCTCTTCGTTACAGGGGCCCCGGCCCCTTCCCCATGGCGCTCAAAGCCACCATCCACAAAGCCCAGCTGCAGATCGCCGACATGGACCGCCATGTCTACGGCGACCACGCCCTCACGATCGCCCGCCACCCGAGCGAGACCGACGAGCGCATGATGATCCGCGTGCTGGCCTATGCACTGAATGTGCCGGCCGACGATCTCAACGGCCGGCTCGAATTCACCAAGGGCCTGTCCGACGTGGACGAACCCGATCTCTGGCAACCCGACCTGACGGGCGAGCTGCAGCACTGGATCGACCTCGGCCAGCCCGACGAACGCCGTCTGATGAAGGCCCATGGCCGCGCCCGCCGCGTCAGCGTCTACAGCTTCGCATCCAGCACGCCGGTGTGGTGGAGCGGCATCGAAAACAAGCTGACGCGCGCGCCACGCCTGGCCGTATGGCAGATTCCCGCCGAGCAGTCCCAGGCCCTGGCAGCCCTGGCCGAACGCAGCATGCAGCTGCAGATCAGCATCCAGGACGGCAGCGTCTACGTGTCGACCGCCAGCGCATCGGTGGAGGTCCACCCGGTTGCCCTGAAGGCACCCACCGAATGACACCCCGGCACGAACCCGGCCACCAGCGCTTCACGCTGCCGACCACGCCCCTCAGCGTGCTCGACTACGAGCTGAGCGCTGGCCGCGTCGTGTTCACCCACACCGGCGTGCCGCCGGCCTATCGTGGCCAAGGTCTCGCCGCCAAGTTGGTTGAGGCCGGCCTGCAATGGGCCCGCGCAGAAGGCCTCAAGGTCGTGCCCGCCTGCAGCTACGTCCAGCTCTACATCCAGCGCCACCCCGAGTGGCAGAACCTCGTCTAAGAGACCCTCACCATGTCCACGATCCTGCAATCCGTTCCCGTTGGCCAGAAGGTCGGCATCGCTTTCTCCGGTGGCCTCGACACCTCCGCAGCCCTGCATTGGATGAAGCTCAAGGGCGCCCTGCCCTACGCTTACACGGCCAACCTCGGCCAGCCCGACGAGCCGGACTACGACGAAATCCCCCGCAAGGCCATGCTGTACGGCGCCGAGAAGGCCGTTCTTGTCGACTGCCGCGCCCAGTTGGTCGCCGAAGGCATTGCCGCGCTGCAGGCCGGTGCCTTTCACATCAGCACCGCCGGCGTGACCTACTTCAACACGACGCCCATCGGCCGCGCCGTGACCGGCACCATGCTGGTGGCGGCCATGCAGGCCGACGGCGTCAACATCTGGGGTGACGGCTCGACCTACAAGGGCAACGACATCGAGCRCTTCTACCGCTACGGCCTGCTGACCAACCCGGCGCTGAAGATCTACAAGCCCTGGCTGGACCAGACCTTCATCGATGAACTGGGCGGCCGCGCCGAGATGTCGGCCTTCATGACCGAGAAGGGCTTCGCCTACAAGATGAGCGCGGAGAAGGCCTATTCGACCGACTCCAACATGCTGGGCGCCACGCACGAGGCCAAGGACCTGGAGCATCTGAACAGCGGCATCAAGATCGTCAATCCCATCATGGGCGTGGCGTTCTGGCGCGATGACGTCGTCGTCAAGGCCGAAGCCGTGTCGGTACGCTTCGAGGAAGGCGTGCCCGTGGCGCTGAACGGCGTCGAGTACCGCGATCCGGTGGCCCTGCTGGCCGAGGCCAACGTCATCGGCGGCCGCCATGGCCTGGGCATGAGCGACCAGATCGAGAACCGCATCATCGAGGCCAAGAGCCGCGGCATCTACGAGGCTCCGGGCCTGGCGCTGCTGCACATCGCCTACGAGCGTCTCGTGACCGGCATCCACAACGAAGACACCATCGAGCAGTACCGCGACAACGGCCGCAAGCTCGGCCGCCTGCTCTATCAGGGCCGCTGGTTCGACCCGCAGGCCATCATGCTGCGCGAGGCCGCCCAGCGCTGGATCGCCCGCGCCGTCACCGGCGAGGTGGCCATTGAGCTGCGCCGCGGCAACGACTAYTCGCTSCTSRACACCSAGAGCCCSAACCTGACCTATGCGCCCGAGCGCCTGAGCATGGAAAAGGTCGAAGGCGCCTTCAGCCCCGCCGACCGCATCGGCCAGCTGACGATGCGCAATCTCGACATCAGCGACACGCGCGGCAAGCTGGGCATCTATACCGGTGTCGGCCTGCTGGCCGGCGGTGGCCTGCCCAAGCTCGAGTGATTTCCCGCTGAGGGCTGGCGAGGCCCTGGTGAATACTGTATAAATCAACAGTATTCGCTTTTGAGGAGCCCGCCATGCACAGCCAGTACCGCCAGAACTACGTCCCCGGCCGCCCGCTGCCTCTGTGGTTGCAGAAGCTGCTGAGCTGGCTTTGACAAGCCTTCAGAACGCCTCGGCCACCCGCAGGAAGCTCGCAAAGCGCGGCTTGCCACTCGGCGTCAGGTCGCGATAGCGATAGGTGACAGTCGAGCCGATGGGCGGCGGGTCGCGGCGTTGGGCGTCGCTGAAGCCGGTGCCCAGCTTGAAGCGCTGGCCCTCGGGTGTCTGCAACTCCAGTGCTCCCAGCTGACCCGCCAGCCGTCCCTTGCCCGGCTCATGGCCGACAACAACGGCTTCAGCATCCGCCAGTGGCTTGAGCTTGAGCAGCAGATCGCTGCGGCCCGAGGCCAGCGGCGCGTTGGCCCGGTGCAGCATCAGGCCCTCGCCACCGGCGTCGACCACCTGCTTGAGCCTGGCCCGAAGTTCGGCGTTGGAGTTGAGGCGCTGCTGCTGCACCGGCATGACGACGCCGCCGGCCATCGTCGCGAGCTTGGCCGCGCGCCGTTCGAAATCTCCGTCGCCCGCTGGCAGCTCGAAGACGCGATAGCTG
>NZ_JBFUMO010000604.1:0-3394 GCF_054049355.1 Roseateles sp. P5_E11
GGCCGGCATTGACGTTGGCGGCGGCGGCATCCGGGCCGAAGGGCACGACGGCCCAGGCGGCCAGCGCCGGCATGATSGTCATGAYSGGGCCGAGSARGAACARGCCCTTGCTCGCGGCTGCGGGCTTGATGATCTCCTTGAAGATCAGCTTGACCGCATCGGCGATGGGCGTCAGCAGGCCGTAGGGGCCGACGCGGTTCGGGCCCGGGCGGATCTGCGACCAGCCGATGGCCTTGCGCTCCCACAGCGTCAGGTAGGCGACGCAGATCATCAGCGGTGCAACGACYGCGATGATCTTCATCAGGCTCCACACCAGGGGCCACAGGGCCCCCAGCAGCGAGGCGCCGTTCTGGTAGAGGGTGTCGATCATTCTTGTCAGCTCCCTCAGACCTTGCTGATGTTGAGCGTGCCGAAGGCAGCACCCAACGCGGCGGTTTGTGCCAGGCCAGCGGGCACGCGGGCCACGCCTTGCGGCAGGCCGGCTTCAAGGCGTGCGGGCAGTTGGGCGGCACCGCCGTCCTGCACGACGCGGACCTGATCGMCCTCAGCCAAGCCAAGCAGTTGCCACAGGCTGCTGGGCAGGCCGACCGTGGCGGCTTCACGGCCGTCGGTGGTCAGCTGCAGCGAGGTCGAGTTGCGCACCAGCGCATCGGTCGCGTAGATGGGCAGATTGCCGAAGCGCTCGACGCCCTCAGCCTTGACCGCGGCTTGCGGCGCAGAGGTGGTGGCGTTGCTGAGACGGGCGGCGATGTCGCCACCCAGGGCTTGTTCGCGCACCTGCTCGGAGCTGTCCTGGTCGAAGCCCGGCAGGCCCAGCAGATTGCCCAGCACACGCAGCACCTTCCAGGCCGGACGCGTCTCGGCCAGCGGGCGCACGACGCCGACGAAGCTCTGCAGTCGGCCCTCGGCGTTGACGAAGCTGCCGGAGGTCTCGGTGAACGGGGCGATGGGCAGCAGCACGTCGGCGTATTCGAGACCGCTCTTGAACGGGCTCAGCACGACGACCATCTCGGCCGCGTCCAGCGCCTTGGCGGCGGCGGCGGCATTGGCGGAGTCCAGCACCGGGTCGGTGTTCAGCAGCAGTGCGGCCTTCAKCGAGGTGCCGTTCAGCATCTGGCCGGCGTTCAGGCCGTCGATCTGCGGCTGGGCCTTCACGAGCTGCGCGCCAACCGTGTTGGCAGCTGCGGTCAGATAGCCGACGCTCGCGCCGGTCTGCTGACCAATCCACTGCGCCAGCGCCAGCAGGCTGGCGGCTTGCGAGTGCTCGGCGGCAGCGTTGCCCAGCAGGATGGCCTTGGCTTTACCGGACTGCAGGCTGGCGGCGATGGCCTTGGCTTCGTCGGTGACGGTGCCGGCGAGCGGTGCACCAGCACCAATGGCGGCAGCCACATCGGCCAGGGCTTGCACCCAGCCCGAGGGCGCGACGGATTGCGAAGCGGCGAGCGGCATCAGCCAGTCATCGCTGCTCAGGCCGACACGATGCACGGCGGCACCACGGCGCGCGGCGTGGCGCAGGCGGGCGGCGAACAGCGGGTGGTCCTTGCGCAGGTTGGAGCCGACGACGAGGGCGCGGTCGAGCTCGGACAGGCTCGCGATGCTGGTGCCCAGCCAGTGCGCCTGGCCGGCTGACGCGACATTGCCGAAGTCGCTGTGGCGCAGGCGGTGGTCGATGTTGTCGCTGCCCAGGCCGCGCACAAGCTGTGCGAGCAGGTGCAGCTCTTCCACCGTGCTGTGGGCCGAGCCCAGCGCGCCGATGGCGGCCGCGCCATGGTCGGCCTTGATGGTCTTGAGGCCGTTGGCGATGTATTCCAGCGCCGTCGTCCAGTCGACCTGCTTCCAGGCACCGCCCTGCTTGATCATGGGCGCGGTCAGGCGCTGGTCGCTGTTCAGCGCTTCATAGCTGAAGCGGTCGCGGTCGGCGATCCAGCATTCGTTGACGTCTTCGTTCTCGAGCGGAACGACGCGCAGGACCTGATGGTTCTTGACCTGGACGATCAGGTTGGCACCGGTCGAATCGTGTGGGCTGACGCTCTTGCGGCGCGACAGTTCCCAGGTGCGGGCGCTGTAGCGGAACGGCTTGCTCGTGAGCGCACCGACCGGGCAGATGTCGATCATGTTGCCCGACAGCTCGGAGTCCACCGTGCGGCCGACGAAGGTCTGGATCTCGCTGTGCTCGCCGCGGTGGGCCATGCCCAGCTCCATCTGGCCGGCGATCTCCTGGCCGAAGCGCACGCAGCGGGTGCAGTGGATGCAGCGGCTCATCTCTTCCATCGAGATCAGCGGGCCGACGTTCTTGTGGAAGACGACGCGCTTCTCTTCGGTGTAGCGGCTCTTGCCAGCACCGTAGCCGACGGCCAGATCCTGCAGCTGGCACTCGCCGCCCTGGTCGCAGATGGGGCAATCCAGCGGATGGTTGATCAGCAGGAATTCCATGACGCCCTGCTGGGCCTTGATCGCCTTGTCGCTCTTGGTGCGAACGATCATGCCCTGCGTGACGGGCGTCGCGCAGGCCGGCATGGGCTTGGGCGCCTTCTCCACGTCCACCAGGCACATGCGGCAGTTGGCCGCGATGCTGAGCTTCTTGTGATAGCAGAAGTGCGGGATGTAGGTGCCGGCCTTCTCGGCGGCATGCATGACCATGCTGCCTTCCAGGACCGAGACCTTCTGACCGTCGAGTTCGATTTCAACCATGGTGGTGTTTCTCTAGGCGCTCAGGTCGGAGCCACCAGGGGCTTCTTGTGTTCAATTAGGTGCACGAACTCGTGCTTGAAGTGCTTGATCATGGCGCGCACAGGCATCGCGGCAGCGTCGCCCAGCGCGCAGATCGTGCGGCCCTGGATGTTGTCGGCCACCGAGTTCAGCAGGTCGATGTCCTCTGCCCTGCCCTCGCCGTGGTAGATGCGCTCCAGCACGCGGTGCATCCAGCCCGTGCCTTCGCGGCAGGGCGTGCACTGGCCGCAGGACTCGTGGGCGTAGAAGTAGGACAGGCGCAACAGGCTCTGCACCATGCAGCGCGAGTCGTCGAGGACGATGACGGCGCCCGAGCCCAGCATGGAGCCGGCCTTGGCGATGGAGTCATAGTCCATCGTGCATTGCATCATCACGTCGGCCGGCAGCACCGGCGCGGACGAACCGCCGGGAATGACGGCCTTGAGCTTGCGGCCCTTGCGCACGCCACCGGCGAGCTCGAGCAGCTTCTCGAAGGACGTGCCCAACGGAACCTCGAAGTTGCCAGGCTTCTCGACGTCACCCGACACCGAGAACAGCTTGGTACCGCCGTTGTTGGGCTTGCCGATCTCCAGGTAGGCCTGGCCGCCGTTGCGGATGATCCAGGGCACCGCCGCGAAGGTCTCGGTGTTGTTGATGGTGGTGGGCTTGCCGTACAGGCCGAAGC
>NZ_JBFUMO010000605.1:0-3394 GCF_054049355.1 Roseateles sp. P5_E11
GCGCGGCACCGACTCCAGCGGCGGACGAGTCGCCGACGATCAGCAGCCGCAACGTCGAGCCTTCGGCCCAACGCGGGCCGGCCGCCTCGGGCAAACGCAGCGCCGTCGCACGGACTCGGCGCCCCTGCCAAATCAGCAGTGGGCCGAGTGCGATCTTTGAAAGCTTCAGGAGAATTTGGAAAAGTCCGGCACACGTTTCTGGAAGAAGGCCTGGAAAGCCTCCATCGCCTCGGGGCTGCGCAGGCGGGCACCGAAGATCTCGGCTTCACGCGTGATGGCGGCCTTGACGGCGTCGCGCTGGGCATCGCGGATCAGCTTCTTGCTGTCGCGCACCGCTCCCGGCGCGAGGTTGTTGAACCGTTCAGCGATGCGGCGTGCGTGGTTCAGCACTTCGGAACCCGGCAGCACGCGGTTGGCGATGCCGCATTCGACGGCCTGCTCACCGGTGAAGGGGTCGCCCAGCAGCAGCTTTTCGGCCGCGCGGCGGTTGCCGATCAGCTGGGGCAGCACGACGCTGGACGCAAACTCGGGCACCAGGCCCAAGGCGACGAAGGGCATGGCCAGTCGGGCGTCATCGGCGACGAAGACGAAGTCGCAGTGCAGCAGCATGGTGGTACCGATGCCGATGGCCGCACCGGTCACGGCAGCGATCACGGGCTTGGTGCTGTCCACCAGCGCATGCATGAACTGGAAGGTCGGTGCATCTTCACCCCGCGTCGGGCCGGCCATGAAGTCTTCCAGGTCATTGCCCGACGTGAAGATGCCCGGCTGGCCGGTGATCAGCACCGCGCGCACGGCCGGATCGGCATCGGCCGCGCGCAGCGCGTCGGCCATGGCCTGGTACATCGCCTGGGTGATCGCGTTCTTCTTCTCGGGGCGGGCGATCTCGAGGGTCGCGACGCCGTTGACGGTGTAGCTCTTGATGGTCATTTCAGTCTCCTGTCGGGGCTGCTTGTATTGTCGGCGGGTCGAGCGCCGGGCCGCTCCCTAGCCGGCCCGCTCTGGCGATGTGCTTGCCGGTCGAGCCGGCAAGCATCGCCGTCCCCTCGGGGGACCGATCGGGCTGGCCCGCGTTCAGCGGAGCGAGACTGGGCGAGGGGCTCACGCGACAGCCGTCTTGGCGTGGAACTGCGTCCAGTGATTGGCCAGGTGCATCAAATGGGCTCGCTCGTACTGCGGCTTGGTCAGCTCACCGTAGGCGAAATGAGGCCGCAGTGTGCCGTTGAATTGCGTGAACGCGTCCATGGMATCCAACAGGCGCTGCACCGAGGTCTTCAGCGCCTGTGAGGCGTCCAGCGCCGGCGCGCCGGGAATGGGCTCGTCCAGGCTGTGGCTCATCGCACCGCGCGCATTGAATACCGCGAAGGCCGCCGAGCCGATGGACGAGCGGAACCAGGCGCCCTTGAGCGCCGGGAAGCCCTGCATCGAGAACTCGATGCTCTGGGCCAGATGCTGCATGACCTGGCTGAGGTTCCAGGGGTTGTCCTGCACGACCTTGGGCGCGAACAGCAGATCGAGCACGGCCTGCTGACCGTCCTTCCACGTCGCAAAGGTCTTCAACTTGCCCGTGCAGGCGGCCAGCGGGGTCGCCGCGAGCAACACCGTGGTGGTCTTGAGCGCGCGGCGACGATCCATGGTTTACAGCCTTTCGAAGATGCCTGCTGCGCCTTGGCCGGCGCCGACGCACATTGTCACCATGCCGTACTTGCCACCGGTGCGGCGCAGGTTGTGGATGACCGAGGCCGCACGGATGGCGCCGGTGGCGCCCAACGGGTGGCCCAGCGCGATCGCGCCGCCGTTGGGGTTGACCTTGCTGCGGTCGAGCACGATACCCTTGCTGTCGAGGTCGTTCAGCACGGCCAGCGACTGCGCGGCGAAGGCCTCGTTCAGTTCGATCCAGTCCAGGTCGGCGGCGGTGATGCCAGCGGCCTTCAGTGCCACGGGGATGGCGGCGATCGGACCGATGCCCATGATCTCCGGCGGCACGCCACGCACGGCGAAGGACACGAAGCGTGCCAGCGGCGTCAGGTTGTAGCGCTTGAGCGCCGCTTCGCTGACGATCAGCAAACCACCCGAACCGTCGGAGGTCTGCGAGCTGTTGCCGGCGGTGACGCTGCCCTTGGCGGCGAACACGGGCTTGAGCTTGGCCAGGCCTTCCAGCGACGTGTCGGGGCGGGCGCCCTCGTCGAGCTTGACGGTGCGGGTCCTGGTGTTGACCGTGCCGTCCGCCAAGTTGGGCGTGCGCTCGACGATGTCGAAGGGCGTCATCTCGGCGTCGAAGTGGCCGGCAGCCATCGCGGCGACGGCACGGCGGTGCGATTCCACCGAGAACTCGTCCTGCGCTTCGCGGCTGATCTTCCACTGCGCCGCGACCTTCTCGGCCGTCAGGCCCATGCCGTAGGCGATGCCGATGTTCTCGTCCTTCTCGAAGATCAGCGGCGACAGRCTGGGCTTGTTGCCGCCCATCGGGATCATGGACATCGATTCGACGCCGCCGGCGAACATCACATCGGCCTCGCCGACGCGGATGCGGTCCGCGGCCATCTGCACGGCGGTGACGCCGGAGGCGCAGTAGCGGTTGATGGTCACGCCGCCGATGGTCGGGCCCAGGCCCGCCAGCACCGAGGCCACGCGGGCGATGTTCATGCCCTGCTCGCCTTCGGGGAAGGAGCAGCCGACGATGGCGTCTTCAATGGCCGCCGGGTCCAGGCCCGGGGCCTGGGCCAGCACGGCCTGCATCACCTTGACGAGCATCTCGTCGGGGCGGGTGTTCTTGAAGTAGCCGCGGCCGCTCTTGCCGATGGGCAGACGGGTGGCGGAGACGATGTAGGCGTCTTGGACTTGCTTGCTCATGGTCTTTCCTTTACTTAAGCCTGGGGCTTTTCTTTGGGCACCCAGGCCCAGACAAATTCACACTCGATCGGCTCGATGCCGGCTTCGTCGGTCACGGTCACGGCGACCCGCACTTCACCCTTGGTCTCGTTCGCCATCGTGAAGCGTTGGGCAGCGGTCAGGTGCGCCTTGGCGACCAGGCCGCCGGTGGCGCGCTTCCTGAAGTTCACCTGCAACGACTTGCACAGCGGCAGGCAGTCGTCACGCACATTCATGCCCACCACCATGCCGGTGGCGGTCTCGGCGAGCAGCGACATCGCGGCCGCATGCACGCCCTTGATGTGGTTCTGCACCGGGCGCTTGTTGGCGACGCGGATCTCGCTGCTTTCGGGCGTGAGGGCAATGAAATCGAGCGATGCCGTGCCCGTGAAGGGCACTGCGCGGCGCAGCGCGAAGTTGCGCGCGGCGCCCCGCAGCGGGCCGGGCAGGCCGTCCAGCTTGGCGAGGGTGCGTTGAAGCCGGTTCACTTTTGTTCCTAGTCAGTCGAGGACAGAGCTCGCGC
>NZ_JBFUMO010000606.1:0-3387 GCF_054049355.1 Roseateles sp. P5_E11
GCCCTTCCCTGGCCGGTGTCTCGACTGCGAAGACCTACTGCGCGCCCCGGCATGCAGCCGCTCCCGGGGTCAGGTCGCTATTCAAAAGCGCATTGAAAGCGCTTTCAAATTTGCGTCGCATCCTCCTGGGAGAGGCGAGAAAGCGGTTTCATGGAAAACCCGTGCGAGACGTTTTCATGAGTCGCCCGCTTCAGGGACAGGAAACCCACCAAAGGAAACGGCCGCCCGAGGGCGGCCGTCGCATCAGGTGGCAGACCACGGTCAGTGGAACTCGCTCATTCCTTGATCGCCGACAGCACCTGAGCCAGCGCCTGTTTCGCCACGGATTCGCACAGGCTGTTCATGCCCTGGAAGGCATTGGCCGAATAGTCGCTGGCGACGTATTCCTTGCCGCGAAAGCTCAGCTTGGTGGCCAGCTTGTCCTTGCCCGCAAAGATGCCCAGCATGACGCGTGCAGCCGGGGGACGCTGGCGGTATTCCTTGATGACGACCTCGGCACTCTCGGCGGGGGCGACGCTGTACCCCTTGGACGTCGCTTGCGCTTCGTAGGTCTGCTCGATCAGCGGGCCGACCTTGGGGTTCTGCTCGCAGTCGCCGCAGTCCCAACGCACGGCCAAGCGGGGCAGCACCTTGGCGTCACTCGCCGAAGCGGGCCTTGCCGCTGGCTCGGCCGCAGCCGCCACCGGGGCCTCCGTAGGCTGGGGCGGCTGGGGCTCCTGGGCGGCGGCCTGGAGGCTGAACAGGAGGGCGGCGCTGTAGACGAGGATGGCTTTGGGCTTCAAGGGCATCTGCGGATCGATGAAAACGGTTGGGGGCCGCGATGGTAGCGACGAACCTCCGCGCCTGAGCCTAGGGTTGGTGGGCTCCATCCCACCAAGAAGAACGGCCGCCCGCAGGCGGCCGTCGTGGCAAGCCAGGCGCCGCGTCAGTTCAGCGCCAGGCGCGCCCGCGCTGCCGCGTACTCGCGCTTGAGCCGCGCCACCAGCTCCGCAGCCGGCAGCACCTCGCGCACCGCGCCGATGCCCTGGCCGCTGCCCCAGATTTCCTTCCAGGCCTTGGCCGCGCTGCCGCCAAAGTTCATGGCGCTCGGGTCGCTCTCGGGCAGCTTGTCCGGATCCATGCCGGCAGCAATGATGGAGCCGCGCAGGTAGTTGCCATGCACGCCGGTGAAGAGATTGCTGTAGACGATGTCGTCGCTGTTGCTGGCCACGATCATCTGTTTGTAGGCGTCGGTCGCGCGGGCCTCGTCGGTGGCGATGAAGGCCGAGCCGATATAGGCCAGGTCGGCGCCCATGGCCTGGGCGGCCAGGATGGCGTCGCCGGTGGCCATCGAGCCCGACAGCGCCAGCGGGCCGTCGAACCATTCGCGGATCTCGTGGATCAGCGCAAACGGGCTCTTCACRCCAGCATGGCCACCCGCCCCCGCCGCCACCGCGATAAGGCCGTCGGCACCCTTCTCGATGGCCTTCTTCGCGAACTTGTTGTTGATGATGTCGTGCAGCACGATGCCGCCCCAGGCATGCACGGCGTTGTTCACGTCTTCACGCGCACCCAGGCTCGTGATGACGATGGGCACCTTGTATTTGGCGCAGACCTGCATGTCGTGCTCGAGCCGCTCATTGCTCTTGTGCACGATCTGGTTGATGGCAAACGGCGCGGCGGGCTTGTCCGGATTGGCGCGGTTGTAGGCCGCCAGCGTCTCGGTGATCTCGGCCAGCCACTCGTCGAGCAACTCGGCCGGCCGCGCGTTGAGCGCCGGCATGGAGCCGACGATGCCGGCCTTGCACTGCTCGATGACGAGCTTGGGGTTGCTGATGATGAACAGCGGCGAGCCGATGGCGGGCAGCGGCAGGTTCTTCAGGATGGGAGGCAGGGCCAAGTTGGACTCCGTCAGAAAGCTTCGAGGCTGAGTTCCGTCACGCTGTCGGCGCCATCAATGATGGCGGCACGCAGTGAGCTGGTACGCGGCAGGATGTGTTCGGCATAGAAGCGCGCGGTCACGATCTTGGCGGCCATGAATTCCTTGTCAGTCGCCAAGGCGTCTTCCGCCACCATCAAAGCGCGGGCCAGTTGCCAGCCAGCGACGAGGTTGCCCGCCAGCATCAGATAGGGCACCGAGCCGGCATAGGCCGCATTCGGATTGCTCTTGGCCGAGCCGGCGATGAAGTCGACCACGGCGAGGAAATCCTCACGCGAGGCGCGCAGGGCCTTCAGCACAGCGCGAGCGGCGACGCTGTCGCGCTTGGCCAGTTCGCCTTCCGTCACTTCAATCTGGCCGGCCACGGCGCGGGCCAGTTGGCCACCATCGCGCGCCGTCTTGCGGCCCACGAGGTCATTGGCCTGGATGGCCGTCGTGCCTTCGTAGATGGTCAGGATCTTGGCGTCGCGGTAGTACTGCGCCGCACCGGTCTCTTCGATGAAGCCCATGCCGCCATGCACCTGCACGCCCAGCGAAGTGACCTCCAGGCTCATCTCGGTGCTGTAGCCCTTCACCAGCGGCACCATGAAGTCGTAGAAGGCCTGGTTCTGCTTGCAGGCCTCCGGGTCGGGATGGTGATGGGCCGCATCGAAGGCCGCTGCGGCCGTGCTCGCCATCGCGCGGCAGCCCTCGGTCAGCGCGCGCATCGTCATCAGCATGCGGCGCACGTCGGGGTGGTGAATGATGGCAGCGCTGCCAGCCACCGAACCGTCCACCGGGCGCGACTGCACGCGGTCCTTCGCATAGCCCACGGCCTTCTGATACGCGCGGTCGGCGATCGCAATGCCCTGCAGGCCCACGCCGTAACGGGCCGCGTTCATCATGATGAACATGTACTCCAGGCCGCGGTTCTCCTGGCCGATCAGCGTGCCCACGGCGCCGCCGTGATCGCCGAACTGCAGCACCGCCGTCGGGCTGGCCTTGATGCCCATCTTGTGCTCGATGGACACGCAGTGCGCATCGTTGCGGGCGCCCAGCGCGCCGTCGGCATTGACGAGGAACTTCGGCACGAGGAACAGGCTGATGCCCTTCACGCCCTCGGGCGCGCCGACGACGCGGGCCAGCACGAGGTGGACGATGTTCTCGGCCATGTCGTGCTCACCGTAGGTGATGAAGATCTTGGTGCCGAAGATCTTGTAGGTGCCATCGCCCACTGGCTCGGCGCGCGTGCGCACCAGCGCCAGGTCGGAGCCCGCCTGCGGCTCGGTCAGGTTCATCGTGCCGGTCCACGAGCCGTCCAGCAGCTTGGGGATGTAGACGGCGCGCTGCTCGTCGCTGCCCGCGGTCAGCAGCGCCTCGACGGCGCCATCGGTCAGCAGCGGGCACAGCGCAAAGCTCATGTTGGCCGACTGCAGCATCTCGTTGCRGGCCGCCGCAATCGTCTTGGGTGCGCCCTGGCCGCCGAATTC
>NZ_JBFUMO010000607.1:0-3384 GCF_054049355.1 Roseateles sp. P5_E11
CGCCCGTGGCCGTCATATGGCGGGGCTGCCCGGCCAGGAAGACAAGGGTGCAGGCGCTGGCGCAGGTGCCCACCGCGCGGCTGGCCTGGCCGCGCGCCTTCAAGGCCGCGGCCATGCGCTCAGCCTCGCGCACGCGGCCGCCAGGTGACGCCAGTTCCACGCGCTTGAGGTCCCGTGCTGCCTCGCTGTTCAGCAGTTGGCGCAGTCGCTCGCCGTCGCCCATGCCGATGACACCATCCAGCCGCAGGCTGCGGCCATCGGCGGAGAAGCTGAACTTGGCCTGCCCCAGCGGGTCGACGCCGCGGGCCATGGACCAGTACTCGCCCACGCTGGGCAGGAAGCCGAACACCACCGAGGCCAACAACTGCAGGGTGCTGAGCGCCAGCGTGATGCGCGCCAGCCACCCCCAGAGTGCCGAGCCGCTTTCGCGCAGATAGTTGGCCGCGGCACGCCAGGCGCCGACGATGCACCACAGGTTCAGCGCCAGCAGCAGCGGCATGGTCACCAGCAGCGAGATGGCGCTGACCTGTAGCGAGTCGCCCTTGACGCTGATCCAGGTCATCAGGCCCGTCAGCAGGAAAGCCAATGGCGTGGCGACGAGGAAGTTGTTGACCCAGTAGCTGCGCACCAGGCTCATCTCGCCATGCCAGTGGCGGGCGAAGTAGCCGCGCTTGGATTCGCGGATCACGCGGGTGCGCGGCGACCGGGCGCCCGCCGGACGCGGGCGGTTCGAGGACTGCTGCCAGGCCGCAGCTTCGGGCGCCGGCTCAGGCGCGGCGCGTGGTGCATGGTGATCGACCAGCGTGGGATCGACGTAGGGGCGGCGATTTTGAGCGTCTGTCATGTGCCGCGCAGCTTACTGAGCCAGGCGCTGAAACCAAGGTGGCTATTCACCGCCGCACTTCAGCTGCGGTAATTGTTCAGCATCGGATAGCGCCTTGCCACGAGCGCAAACAGGGTCGCGGCCACGAGCGCGAAGCCGGCGAAGAAGAACATCAGGCAGGCGGTCTCGCTGTAGCCGGTCGACTTGATCGCCTGCAGCGCCGCCGGGCTCTTGATGCTGACGTTGGACAGCAGCACCCACAGGTTGCCGATGGTCACCGACAGGCTCCAGAAGCTCATGATCGTGCCCTTCATGGACAGCGGTGCCTGGCTGTAGGCGAACTCCAGCCCGGTGGCCGAGACCAGCACCTCGCCCAGCGTCAGCAGCGCATAGGGCAGCATCTGCCAGACGATGCTGACCGTCGTGCCTTCGTCCAGCCACAGCTGCAACACGCCGGCGACGATCCAGGCCGCACCCGCCAGCGCGATGCCTGCGCCCATGCGGCGCAGTGCCGTCACCTGCAGGCCCATGCGTTGCAGCGTGGGATAGAGCACCAGGTTGTTGAAGGGGATCAGGATCATCACCAGCGCCGGGTTCAGCGCCTGCATCATGGACGACTGGAACCAGGCGGGCTTGGCCATCTGATCGGCCTGCAGCACCCAGGTCGAGGCCTTCTGGTCGAACAGCGACCAGAACGGCGTGACCAGCGCGAACAGCACCAGCACGCGCAGCACGCTACGCACACCGTCGACAGCCTCGTCCGGATGCACGCCGCGCGCGCGCTCCAGCTGCATCGCCGCGCCCACGCCGCCAAAGCCCATCACCAGCACGAGGGCCAGGCAGACCGCCGGCACGAGGCCCAGGCCATCGATGCGGCTCAGCGAGTAGGCCGCACCAACGAGACCAAGCGATGCCACGGCGGCGCCAGCGCCGCCGGCCTTCAAGGCCGTCCAAACCACCTTCAAAAAGCTGTGCGGGTTGGCGCCGTGTGCCGGCTGGTGCACATACTTCTTGCGGCCGCTCCACAGGATGACGGTGGCGGCCAGCATCAGCAGACCCGGCAGCGCGAAGGCGACGCTGGCGCCATAGTTCTTCAGGATGAGGGGCATCAGCAGCGACGCGAAGAAGCTGCCGAAGTTGATGATCCAGTAGAAGGCGTCATAGACCTTCTGCGCCAGCGTCCGGTTGCTCTTGTCAAACTGGTCGCCAACGAATGAACTCACCAAGGGCTTGATGCCACCCGAGCCGAGCGAGATCAGGAACAGGCCGAAGTAGAAGCCCCGGATGCTGTCGTCGAACAGGGCCAGGCAGGCATGCCCCGCGCAGTACAGGATGCTGAACCAGAAGATGGTCGGGTACTTGCCGAAGAAGCGGTCGGCCAGCCAACCGCCCAGCAGCGGGAAGAAATAGACACCGATGACGAAGGTGTGGAACACCTCCTTGGCCTCGGCCTTGCGCAGGTCCTCGGGAATGGCCAGCAGCAGGCTGGTCATCATGAAGACCGTCAGGATGTTGCGCATGCCGTAGAAGCTGAAGCGCTCGCATCCTTCGTTGCCGATGATGTAGGGGATCTGCGGCGGCATCTTGGCCGCGGGGCTTGCCGCGGTGGCGGCGTCTGCGGTGACAGTGGTCGTCATGGGGGCCTCGGAGTTGGGGCTCTGAAAAAGAGAAACGCCGCCCGGCTTGTGGCCGAGCGGCGTTGGAGGGTGGGATCAGCCGACCCGAATCATGCCTCGAAAGGCAGCTTCACCTGGCTGAGATCCTTGCGGGTTTCCACGAGCACCAGCGGGCCCTCGTCGACAACGGCGACCGCTGCCGGCTCGCGGCCCAGCGGGGCCGGTGCGGGCTCGGCCGCGATGGCGGCCTGCACAGCGGCGATCTTGTCGGCGTCGGAGTTGACCCATTGCAGGCCGGCACCTTCGGCGATGGATTGAAGCTCGCCCATCGGCAGCTTGAAGGCTTGGACAACCGGCGCCGGGGCCGGCGCAGGTGCAGCGACCGGAGCCGGCGCGGCGGCCACGGCTGCGGGCGCCTGGACCGGCGCAGCAGCATTGGCCATCGCGTCTTCGATCAGCGAACTCTGCATCGGCGCGGCGGCCGAAGCGGCCTCCTCGCCAGCAGTGGCTTCCTGGCCTTCGACGGCACCTTCCTCACGGCGGCCTCGGTTGCGATTGCGACCGCCGCGACGGCGGCTTTCGCGGCCATGGCCCTCGGCGTCATCACCTTCGACGGGCGGCGTGGTTTCGGCGCCTGCGTCAGCAACAACTTCAGCCGGTGCTTCGACGCCGGCTTCTGCCGTGCCTTCGGTGCCCGTCTGATCGTCGCGCTCGCGGCCACCACGGCGACGGCGGCGGCCACGGCCCTGGCGCTCTTCACCGGCCGGCGTGTCGCCAGTCGGAGGCAGGGCGGCTTCGGCCTGGCTGTCGACAAAGGCCGGCGGCGCGTCGTGGACGGCGGCCAAGTCTTCGCTCAACGGCGCGGCAACCGGCAAGGCGGCCACGGTCTCGACCGGCGGGCGCTCCTGGCGCTCGCCCCGTGGGCGGCGCTCACCACGCTCCGGG
>NZ_JBFUMO010000608.1:0-3373 GCF_054049355.1 Roseateles sp. P5_E11
GGCTTGGATATCGCCGCATCCTCTGCGTGGGGGGACCGGTGCGCGCCAAGGGCGCGGACCGCCGTGTCGAGGGCTTCYTGCGCGCCCATGCCGAAGCCGGGGTCGAAGTTGCTTCCGACCATGTGATCCGCACGTGGTTCACCGGCGAAGGGGGCAGGCAGGCCATGCAGGAATGGCTGCAACGCCACCGCGGCCGGCCGTTGCCCGAGGCCGTCTGCTGTGGCAGCGACGACATCGCCTTCGGCTRCATCGAGGCATTGGAGGGCGTCGGGCTGAGCGTTCCTCGGGACATCTCGATTGCAGGCTTCGATGACACCTTGCTGGCCCGCTCACTGCACATGACGACGGTGCGCCAGCCCCTGCTTGAGATGGGGCGCCGCGCGGTCGAGGTCCTGATGCAGTTGATCGAAGCGCAGCGCCGAGGGGAAGCCTACGCCGGCCCAAGCGACATCGTTCTGCCCATCGAAATCGTTCACGGCCGAAGCTTGCCAGGTCCTCGAAGCACGCAGCTGATCGTCCCTTGACACGGGGAAGCCGCTAGGTTTTTCCCTAGTTAGTTCGGCCACCGAACGAACTAAGATTGCTTGCGCGGCACGACCGCAACTATTTTGGTCAATTGATTAACCGCCCCATCAAATTGATTAACCGGTGAATTAACGCGCGTGGTTGGAGGAGTCATATGCCGCGGGGCGAATCCATTCATTTCTCCCGCGGACCTCGCTGCTGACGATGACCCTGCTTTGCCCGTGGGGTCGATCGATGAGTCCGCAAACCACCATGTGCACAGCCGCCACAACCGAATTGAAGGTTCTCACTTAGCCATGCGCCTCGCCAGACTGCTTCAACACACCGCTCTTTGCTGCGCAGCCATCACGTGTGCCGCCGCTCCGGCCGCCGGACTGGCACCAGGCGCCAACCCCGTGCTGCGCGACCGCTTCACCGCCGACCCCGCACCGCTGGTGGTGGGCGACACGGCCTACCTCTACGTGGGTCGCGACGAGGCCAAGGGCAACAACTTCTTCCTGATGAAGGAGTGGCTGGCCTACTCGTCCAAGGACCTGCGCCAGTGGACCGCCCACGGCACCGTCATGAAGCCCACCGATTTCAAGTGGGCGGTGAGCGATGCCTGGGCCGCGCAGGTGGTGCAGCGCAATGGCCGCTTCTACTTTTACGCCACCGTGCAGCACAACGACACGCAGCCGGGCAAGGCCATCGGCGTGGCGGTGGCCGACAACCCGCTGGGCCCGTTCAAGGATGCACGCGGCTCGGCGTTGATTACCGATGCGTCCACGCCAAGCCCTTACGGCTGGAGCGACATCGATCCCACCGTCTTCATCGACGACGACGGCACCGCCTGGCTGGCCTGGGGCAACCCGGTGCTCTACCTGGCCAAGCTCAAGGCCAACATGACCGAGCTGGACGGCCCCATCGAGAAGATCTCGGTGCCCAACTACACCGAGGGGCCGTGGCTGTCCAAGCGCAAGGGCACGTACTACCTGACCTACGCATCCATGGCGCAGCAGGGTCTCTTTGAGCATCTGTCTTATGCCACCGCGCCGAGCCCACGCGGCCCTTGGACCTACCAGGGCCTGCTGACCGGCGCCGTGCCCAACAGCTTCACCATCCATGCCGGCGTCATCGACGACTTCAAGGGCCAGTCCTATCTCGTTTATCACAATGCCGGGCTGACCCTGAACGGCGAGACCGGCGCCACCTCCCGCCGCTCGGTCGCGATGGAGTACCTCTACTACGACGCCGACGGCCGCATGTGGCCGATCACGCAGACGGAAGCCGGCATCAGCAAGCCGCCCCAGCCGCCCAAGGGCAAGGTGCCGGCGCTGGCGGACCCGGGCCGCTCCGACCCGCGCGTGGCCGTCCAGCAGTTCGCCCAGGGCTATCCCGAAACCTGGCCTGGCAGCCCGGCGCTGGCCTCCGTCACCCGGCCTTTCGAGCAGACACCCGAGCCCATCGGCTTCAACCGCGACGGCGGCGCCAGCCGCCTGGTGCAGACCTTCGTGCCGCGCGCCGACATCCCACTAGGCCGGCTCAGCCTGTACGCCGGTGACGGCCACGGCACGGACGCCACGCGCAGCTTGCGCCTGTCGTTGCGCGACGTGGAGGCCGGCACCGAACTGCTCGGTGCGGGCGAGGGCCTGGCCATTGCCTACCGGCCGCAAGGGGCCGGGCTGCTGAGCTTCGACTTCAGCGCCCATCTGCCTGTCGTGCTGAAGTCCGGTCGTCGCTACGCGCTGACGCTGCAGGGCCAGAAGGACGCGGTGACGATCAACCTCCGCGCCAGCCGCAGCGATGTCTATGCCGACGGCGAGGCGACCCTTGATGACCGGCCGCTGAAGGACAAGGAAAGCGGCCGCCCTGCGGACTTCGCGTTCGCGCTGTATGCGCGGTAGGCGCGCTGAAACGGCCTCAGGCCGGGCGGCAAGTCGCCTTGACCGACGCGACTCCAAATGACTGATCCGGACAAAACATGGACAAACACGCTGACGACCTGAGCCGCCCTTGCGCCGCCTCTCCCACCCGCCTCATGAACCGCCCGGTTCTTTGGCTCGTGATGGCCCTCGTGCTCTGCGTCGCGTCTCAGGCCGTTCCGGCGGCACAGGCAGCTCCTGCTCACAACCCGCTGATCTGGGCCGACGTTCMGGACATCGCCATCATCCGAGTAGGCAAGACCTACTACATGAGCAGCACGACGATGCACAYGAGCCCGGGCCTGCCGATCATGAAGTCGACGGACTTGGTCAACTGGCGCATGGCTTCCTACGCCTATGAAACGCTGGCAGACAACGAAGCCCTCCGCCTCGACAACGGCAAGGACGCCTACGCGGCCGGCTCGTGGGCCCCCAGCCTGCGTTACCACGACGGCGTGTTCTATGCCTCGACGTTCTCCTACACCAGCGGACGCACCCACATCTACACCACGCGCGATCCAGAGCGCGGCCCGTGGAAGGAGATGAGCTTCGAGCCCGTGCTGCATGACCACAGCCTGTTCTTCGACGATGACGGTCGCGTCTACATGGTTTACGGAGGCGGGCGCATCACGCTCGTCGAGCTGAAATCCGATCTCTCCGGCATCAAGCCCGGCGGCGTGAACAAGGTTCTCATCGAGAACGTCAACACCGTCTTCGGCACCGACCTGGGCGGGCTCAATGGCGAGGGTTCGCATCTTTCCAAGATCAACGGCCGCTACTACCTCTTCAACATCGCCTCGCCCGCAAGCCGCTGGGCGCCCACCGTCATCGTCCACCGCGCCGACAGCATCGACGGGCCCTACGARGGTCGCATCGTGCTCGATGACCGCGGTATCGCCCAGGGCGGCCTCATCGACACGCCCGACGGCAAGTGGTACGCCTATCTC
>NZ_JBFUMO010000609.1:0-3369 GCF_054049355.1 Roseateles sp. P5_E11
CGACCAGGGTGGTGATGAGCACGGGCTCGCCCATGCCCGACTGCACCGAAAGCACCGGCCCCGCCATGGCGCCCGCCAACCCGGCCAGCGCGGCGCCCAGGCCGAACAGCACCGCATTGAGCAAGCCGATGTTGACGCCGAGCGCGGACACCAGCTGCGGGTACTGCGCGCCGGCGMGTATCAGCATGCCCAGGCGCGTCTTGTGGATCACCAGGTGCGACCCCACCGCCACGGCCAACCCGACCGCGATGATCGCGAAACGGTAGGCGGGATAGGTGAAGCCGAACAGGTTCACGGTGCCGTCAAGCACCTGCGGCACCTGGACGAAGAGCGGCTGCGGCCCCCAGACCATGCGCACCAACTCGTTGAAGAACATCACGAGGCCGAAGGTCGCCAGCACATGGTCGAGGTGGTCGCGCCGGTACAGCCGCGAGACGATCACCACCTCAAGCGCCATGCCCACCACCAGCGCCCCACCGGCCGCCGCCAGCAGCGCCAGCGCGAACGAATCGGTGGCGCCATAGGCCAGCGCGCCGGCATAGGCCCCGAGCATGTAGAGCGAGCCGTGCGCCAGATTGACGAAGCTCATGATGCCGAACACCAGCGTCAGGCCGGCAGCCAGGAGGAAGAGCAGCACCCCGTACTGCAGCCCGTTGAGCAGTTGCGCCAGCAGCAGCGTGGCATTCATGCCGCGCCCCTCAAGGCAGCGGGCATTGCTGCCCGTATGGGTCGGCGTGGGCGCTCAGCGGCGTGCCGACCTGGCGTGTCGCGATCTTGCCCGCGTCGCGCCAGGTCTCGAAGGCGTAGTAGTTCTGCACCGGCATGTTGTTCTTGCCGAAGCGGAACGGACCGCGCACCGACTTGACCTCGCTGCCCGCCGCCTTGACTGCCGCGGCCAGCTTCTTGGCGTCGCCGCCGGACTTGCGCAGGGCCGCATCGAGCAGCTGGGCCGCGTCATAGCCAGTGGCGGCGTACAGGCTGGGCGTGCGCTTGTACTTGGCCTGGAAGGCCGCGACGAAGGCCTTGTTCTCGGGGCTGTCCAGCGACGCGTCGTACATGGCGCCGCTGATGGCGCCGACCGCCGCGTCGCGCAGCGAAGGCAGCGTCGTGCCGTCCACGGTGAACACCGAATACAGCGGCAGCTTGCCCATCAGGCCGGCCTGGCTCATCTGCTTGACGAAGTTGATGCCCATGCCGCCGGGGTAGAAGACGAACACCGCGTCCGGCGCCGCCGCCTGCAGCTGCGCGATCTCGGCCGAGTAGTCGGGCTGGTTGACCTGGGTGAACACCTCGTCGACCACCTGGCCTTTGTAGTAGCGCTTGAAGCCGGCCAGCATGTCCTTGCCGGCCTGGTAGTTGGGGGCCATCAGGTAGACGCGCTTGATGCCCTTGTCCTGGGCGAACTTGCCCATGGCCTCTGCGGAGCCGTCGTTCTGCCAGGCCATCGAGAAGATGTTGGCCTTGCACTGCGCGCCGGCCAGCGGCGAGGGGCCGGCGTTGGTGGCAATGGCCACCACGCCCGACTCGACCAGCCGGGGCAGGCTGCCCATCAACACGTTGGAGAAGGACAGGCCGACGATGGCATCGACCTTGTCCTTGTCGATCAGCTTGCGAACGGCCTGCTGGCCGATCTCGGGCTTGAGCTGGTCGTCCTCCTTCAGCAGCGTGAGCGGCTGGCCGCCGAGCTTGCCGCCGAGCTGTTCGACGGCGAGATTGAAGCCGTCGACCTGGTCCTGCCCGACGAGGGCCTGCGGCCCGGAAAGCGGCGCCACCAGGCCGATGACGGCGGCTTGCGCCGCGCCGGCAACGGCCAGCGCAGCGGCGCCCAGGATGGCGATCTTGGATTTCATGCTCATGCTTGTCTCCTTGTAGTAGTGGCCCGATTGAACGGGGTCAGTCAATCTGCAGATAGACGCGCTGGCCGTCGATCTTCACGGGGTAGCTGCGCAGGGCCTCGGTGACCGGCTCGCACATCGGGCGGCCGTCGCGTACGTCGAACTTGCCCTGGTGAAGCGGGCACTCGATCTCGTGGCCGTCCAGGAAGCCGTCGCACAGCCGCGCATGGCCATGCGTGCAGATGTTGTCGGTGGCGTACACCTCGTCGCCGACGGTGTAGACGGCGATGTCGCGGCCGGCGACCGCCACGCCGATCACGTCGTCGGCAGGCAGCTGATCGCGCGCCAGCGCGTCGATCCAGTTGTCATGGTTCATGGCAGCGCTCTCAGATGGGATAGATGATGGAGTTCGGGATCATTTCGCTGTCGTAGATGCACTCGCGCGACGCGAACTTGAAGCCGCCCGGCGTGCGCACGACCACGTCGATATAGCGCCCGACGTTGAACACGGTGCTGGCCTCGGACAGCTTGGTGCGCAGCACCGCGTAGTTCGCTTCGGACTCGATGCGGTCGGCTTCAGCGCGGCGCACGACGGGCGCGCCGACGATGTGGCGCTGGTAGTAGGGATCGTGGAACAGCGTCTCCTTGATGCCGTAGACCCTGTCCTTGAGCATGCCCTTGCTGGTGAAGGACAGCGTGGCCAGCGGGAAGCCGCGCTCATGGTTCTCGCGGGGCTGCAGGCGGTAGACGCAGTCGTCGACGAAGAACTCGGGCCAGAGGTCCCAGTTGCCGGAGTCGACGGCGGCGGCGTAGTCGGCGTACAGCTGGCTCAGCGCCAGCCAGTCCTCGAAGTTGATGGACGCGGCCATAACTCAGTCCTCCATCACTTCGCGCCAGTAGCGGTACATGCCGCGTATCAGCGTCTCGGTGACCATGTGCTCCGTGTCCTCGACCTCGCGCCCGCCCAGCTCGGCCAGCGTGCGGTGGAAGGGCTTGCTCTCGAAGGCCTGCTGCGAGAACTCGATCACCTCGCCGTCATCGGCCGAGACGAAGCCGGCCGGGCCGAACAGGTTGGACTGGCGCAGGCGCCGCTGGGTCATCTCCTCGGTGTCGTCCTCGTAGCCGAAATGGGTCCAGACGAAGTCGAAGCTGCCGTGGCCGCTGGGCTGGATGTGGCGGGTCGACACGCTGTTGACCTGCTGCTGCAGGATGACGCTGGGGAAGATGGTGGTCATCACCGCAGTCGGCCCGCCCCACCAGGGCTCCGGGACGATGTCCAGGAAGCTCGGGTCGTGCAACTGCATAGTCTCCTTGAAGCTGGAGACCTGGGTCACCTGCTCGGACTTGCCGCCGCTGCCGCGCGTCGAGATCATGGACGCATGGCGATGGCGGTCGTCCATGCGGAGTTGCGACTTGTTGTCGGCGCGCCAGAGCCCGAAGGTGACGAACCAGGTGTGCAGCAGGCCCGGGTGATACGGGTCCTTGATGTTCTCCTGCATCAGCTTCCAGTTGCCCGGGATGCGCTGGCGGTTGT
>NZ_JBFUMO010000610.1:0-3363 GCF_054049355.1 Roseateles sp. P5_E11
ACCTTCGACTACCAGCGCGAGAACTACACCGAGCTGCTGTGGTTCTTCGAGGGGTTCACCAGCTACTACGACGAACTGATGCTGTGCCGCGCCGGCCTGGTCGATGCGCCGCGGTATCTGAAACTGCTCGCTGCCAGCGTCAACAGCGTGCTGGCCTCGCCGGGCCGGCGCGTGCAGCCGCTGGCCCAAGCCAGCTTCGAGGCCTGGACCAAGTACTACCGGCCCGACGAGAACAGCGTCAACGCCGCGAGCAACTACTACGGCCAGGGCGCCCTTGTCGCGCTCTGCCTGGACCTGAGCCTGCGGGATCAAAAATCCAGCCTGGATGCGCTGATGACGCGACTGTGGACGGCCAGCGCCGGCGGCCCGGTCAGTGAGGCCGACATCCTCGACGCTGTGCGTGCGCTGTCCATCGACGCGGTTGCGGCGCAATTGCACGGCTGGGTGCATGGCCGCGACGAGCTGCCACTGCGCGCGCTGCTGGAGAGACATGGCATTGTCTGGCGCGACGAGGGCCGGACCAACGTCGCCCAGCGTCTGGGCCTGCGCGTGCGCGAGGCGGCGTTGACGGGCATTGGCGTGACTCATGTACTCACCGGCGGCGCCGCCGAGGCGGGCGGCGTCAATGCACGCGACGAGATCCTCGGCTGTAACGGCTGGCGCCTGCGTCGCCTCGATGAGGTGGCGGGCCTGCTGGGCAGCGGCGAGACGCAGCTGCGCCTGCTCGTCAGCCGCGACCAGCGCTTGATCGAGCTCAATGTCGAGCTCCCCGCGCCGCAGTCCTCTGCTGTTGCCTTGACGCTGGCCGACGGGTCGCACGCTGCGCGCCGCCACTGGCTCGGCGCCTGAGGCAGCATGAAGACACCGCGGCCGCCGGGCCTGCTGGTGCTGGCCGTGTTGGCACTGCATCTGCTGCTCGGCCACGAGGTGCAGCGCATCCACGAGGGCTGGATCAGCGAAGGCCCGCCGCCCATGCCGGCGCGCATGCAGATCGCCCTGGTGCGCGAGATGCAGTTGCATGAGCCGCCTGCTTTGCGCGTGCGGCCGCCTTCGCCACCTCAGCCGCGCGCCAAGGCGCCGTCAGCGAACGTCCAACTGCCAGGTCCGGCGGCCTCCGCACCTGAGCCCGTCGCCGCATCGGAACCGCCGTTCCCCGAGCCCGTCGCGTCCGTAGCGTCAGCGCCTGAACAACCCGCCTCCGTTGCCCAGGCCGCGTCGGCGCCGCCGGTGGACGGGGAGCCCGGTCCTGAATGGCCGCTGTCAACGCGGCTCAGCTATGTGCTGACCGGCAACTACCGGGGACCAATCAGCGGCCAGGCCCAGGTCGAATGGCTGCGCAAGGGGCGGGACTACCAAGTCCACCTCGACGTCGGCGTCGGCCCCGGCTTCGCGCCGCTGATCACACGACGCATGAGCAGCCAGGGCCAGTTGACGCCCGAGGGCATCGCGCCGCAACGCTACGACGAGGAGACCAAGGTCATTCTCAGTGACAGCCGGCGCGCCAGCGTGTTCTTCCTGGGCAATGAGGTCCAACTCGCCACCGGTTCGCGCGAGCCGGCCTCGCGGGGCGCGCAGGATTCGGCCAGCCAGTTCGTCCAGTTGACCTGGCTCTTTTTGACCGGCCGCGAGCTGCTCCAGGCTGGGCGCACCGTGCAGTTCCCGCTGGTGCTGGCTCGCCGTCAATACATCTGGCAATACGAAGTGGTGGGCGAAGAGACGCTGGATACGCCGATGGGCCCGCTGGCCAGCTGGCATCTCAGGCCCACCCGTGCGCCCGCCGGTGGCGACCTGGCCGCTGAAGTCTGGCTGGCACCTGGCCTGCAATACCTGCCCGTGCGCCTGGTCATCCGACAGGACGCCGACACCTATATCGATCTCATGCTCAAGAGCGCGCCGCTGCAAGCCGCGCCAGAATCAATCAACGACACGCCCAGGAAACTCAGCCAATGACCTACGAATGCATCCTCACCGCCGTCCATGGCGACGGCCCGCGCAAGACCGGACTGATCACGCTGAACCGCCCCAAGGCGCTGAACGCGCTGAACGACCAGCTGATGGACGAAATGGGCGCCGCCCTGCTCGCCTTTGACGCCGATGACGGCATCGGCTGCATCGTGCTGACCGGATCGGAGCGCGCCTTCGCGGCCGGCGCCGACATTCCGACCATGCTGCCCCACACCTTCGCCACGGCTTTCAAGAGCGGTTTGATCTCCAAGAACTGGGAGACCATCCTGCAGGTGCGCAAACCCGTCATCGCTGCGGTAGGCGGCTTTGCGCTCGGCGGCGGCTGTGAGCTGGCGATGATGTGC
Organism: Roseateles sp. P5_E11; assembly: GCF_054049355.1. NCBI lineage: Bacteria > Pseudomonadati > Pseudomonadota > Betaproteobacteria > Burkholderiales > Sphaerotilaceae > Roseateles > Roseateles sp. P5_E11. Next base: position 2,310 of record NZ_JBFUMO010000610.1, read on the forward strand.
GACTTCATCATCRCGGCCGACACAGCCAAGTTCGGCCAACCCGAGATCAAGCTTGGCATCGTCCCCGGCGCGGGCGGCACCCAGCGCCTGCCGCGCGCGGTGGGCAAGAGCAAGGCCATGGACATGCTGTTGACCGCCCGCATGATGGGCGCCGCAGAAGCCGAGAGCGCAGGCCTGGTGTCGCGCGTCGTGCCGGCTGACAAGCTGCTCGAAGAAGCCCTGGCCGCCGCTGAAACCATCAATGGCTTCAGCGGCCCCTCGGTCATGCTGATCAAGGAACTCGTCAACCTCGCCTATCAGGCGCCGCTCACCGACGGCGTGGCCGTGGAGCGCCGCTACTTTCATGCGCTGTTCGGCAGCCATGATCAGCACGAGGGCATGGAAGCCTTCCTGGCCAAGCGAGCGCCGAACTTCGAGCACCGTTGATGGCTTGTGGCGAAACGATGACGAACTAGGGATGACTGTTTGCGTTGAATGAATAGTCAGTTCCCGCCAGCCTAGTATTTCTACTGAGATCAGCTCCCTACAGTTCGGCCCATGGACACCGCGGTCGCGATGTCCGAGTGACCTAGAAAGCAGGAAGTTCCTGCCAGACACTGAAGGAGCCCGTCATGAGCAAGCTGTCCACCCTCATCGCCGCCACCCTGTTGATCGCCGCAGGCGCCGCCTCCGCCCAAACCACCCCGTTGACCCGCGAGCAAGTCGTTGCCGATCTGGTTGCGGCCCGTAACAGCGGCGAACTGGCCGCCATCCAGGGCGAAAAGGGCATCGAAGTGACGACCCCGGGCGCGGCCAAGGCTGCCGCGGTTGCCACTGTCAAGCTTCCCCGCCAGGCCGTGCTGACCGTCAAGCCGAGCGAAGTGCGCGCCGACGAGAAGATCGCCGCCGCCCAGGCAGCCGACCATGGTGAAAACGCCGCCCGCGAACTGGGTGATTTCCCGGCTCCTGTCGTGCGCCGTGCCTCCGCCCTGGCCAGCCGTTGAGCGAACGCTGAAACAAAGCGGTTTCAAACCGACGAAAGGCGACCCGAGAGGGCAATGCCAGACAGTTAGGG
>NZ_JBFUMO010000611.1:0-3352 GCF_054049355.1 Roseateles sp. P5_E11
CGCCAGGTATTGCGGCGACGGCAGGCCCTCGTTGGCCCACAGCCGCTTGGTCATGGTCTTGTCCATCGCAACGCCGGAGGCCGTCACGCCCGAACCGGTGTAGGGAACGCCCAGCCATTCGAGAGCGCCTTGGATGGTGCCGTCCTCGCCGCCGCGACCGTGCAACGCGATGAAGGCACGATCAAAGCCCTCGTCCTTCAGGGCTTGCAACGGACGTTTGGCGGGATCGAAGGCGTGCGCATCGACGCCGATGGATTGCAGCGCGGCCAGCACGCCGTTGCCGCTCATCAGCGACACCGGCCTCTCGGCACTGTGACCACCGAAGAGCACGGCAACCTTGCCAAGACCCTTGGCATCGATGTTCAGATCGACAGGCGACTTCATGCTGCGCCTCCTTGGAAATGTTCCGCGACGCGGCCCGGCAGGCTGCTCATCGAGCCTGCTCCCATGCCGATGACGACATCGCCATCGCGGGTCAACGTGGCCAGCGCCGCCGGCATGTCGGCCACGCCGGCCACGAAGTGGGGGGTGCCGACGGCCTGCGCGAGCGCCGTACCGGTCGCGCCTTCGATGGCGGCCTCGCCGGCCGAATAGACCTCGGTCAGCAGCACGACGTCGGCACCGGCCATCACCCGCACAAAGTCGGCAAAACAGTCCCGCGTGCGCGTGTAGCGATGCGGCTGGAAGGCCAGAACGAGGCGGCGGCCCGGATAGGCGCCGCGCGCGGCGGCCAGCACGGCGGCCATCTCGACCGGGTGGTGGCCGTAGTCGTCGACCAGTTCGAAGCGGCCGCCATCGCCCGCCGGCCATTCGCCATGCTTCTCGAAGCGGCGGCCGACGCCGGAGAAATTCTTCAGTGCCCGCTGGATGGCCTCGTCCGGGCAGTCCAGCTCCATCGCGATGGCGATGGCCGCGAGCGCATTGCGCACGTTGTGCTCGCCGGCCAGATTGAGCAGCACGTCCAGGTCGGCCGCGCCCTCGCGCTGGCAGCTGAAGCGCATCTGCGCGCCGGCCAGCGCCTGCACATCGACCGCGCGCACGCCGACACCCGCGGACAAGCCGTAGCTGACGACCGGCCGCTCGATGCGGCCGAGGATGGCCCGCACGCCCGGGTCGTCGGCGCACACCACCGCCGCGCCGTAGAAGGGCATGCGGTGCAGGAATTCGATGAAGGCGTCGTGAAGCCGCTCGACCGAATGACCATAGGTGTCCATGTGGTCCTCGTCGATGTTGGTGACGACGGACAGCACGGGGCTGAGCTTCAGGAAGGAGGCATCGCTCTCGTCGGCCTCGACGACGATGAACTCGCCCTTGCCGAGGCGCGAGTTGGCGCCGGCGGCGTTGAGCTTGCCGCCGATGACGAAGGTCGGGTCCAGGCCGGCTTCGACGAGGATGGCGGTGACCAGCGACGTCGTCGWCGTCTTGCCATGCGTGCCGGCGATGGCGATGCCGCGACGCAGCCGCATCAGCTCGGCCAGCATGACGGCGCGCGGCACGACCGGCACCTGGCGACCGCGAGCCGCCTGCACCTCGGGGTTGTCAGCGGCGACGGCGGTGCTGGTGACCAGGGCCTGCGCTTCGCCGATATTGGGCGCGGCGTGGCCGATCTCGACCCGCAGGCCCAAGGCCCGCAGTCGCTCGGTCGTCGCGCTCTCGACGGCGTCCGAGCCGCTGACCGTGAAGCCCAGGTTGTGCAGGATTTCGGCGATGCCGCTCATGCCGGCGCCGCCGATGCCGACGAAATGCAAACGCTGTACGGCGTGCTTCATGTCAGCCTCTCGTCCGACGGATACGTCGGCCGACCCCCCGAGGGGATGCGGGCCGGCTCGGGAGCGGCCCAGCGCTCGGCCCGCCATGCACTACGGCCACCACGGCTCATTTCAGCATCCCCTCAATCTCGTCGGCCACACGCGCAGCCGCGCGGGGGCGGGCCAGCGAGCGGGCCTTCTCGCCCATGGCAAGCAGGGCGCTGCGGTCCAGGCTGCTCAGCAGTTCATGCAGCTTGGCCGGCGTCAGCTCGCCCTGGGGCAAATGGATGGCCGCGCCGTGCTGGGCCATGAAGACGGCGTTGTCGCGCTGGTGCGAGGTCGTGCTGACAACCAGCGGCACCAGCACTGCGGCGCATCCAGCCGCGCAGAGTTCGCTGACGGTGATGGCGCCTGCGCGGCAGACGACAACGTCGGCCCAGGCCAGCGCCGCTGCCATGTCGTCGATGAAGGGGCGCACTTCCGCCGACAGGCCGGCATCGGCATAGGCCTGCCAGACGGCGCCGAGATGGTCCTGCCCCGACTGGTGCAGCACCAGCGGCCGCTGTTCCTCGGGCCACAGCGCCAGCGCCTGCGGCACTACCTGGTTCAGCGCGCGCGCGCCGAGCGAGCCGCCCAGCACCAGCACATGCAGCGGGCCGGACCGCTCGGCCATGCGCTCGGCGGGCGCAGCCAGTGCTTCGATCTCGGCGCGCACCGGATTGCCGCTGACGACAGCGCCCGACGTCGAAGCCGCCGCCGCACCGTCGAAGCCGAATGCAATCCGGCGCGCAAAGGGTTTCAACGCGAGGTTGCTTTTCAGCATCGCCGCGTCAGCATTGACCAGCATCAGCGGCCGGCCGGTGAAGGCAGCCGTCAGGCCGCCCGGCAGGCAGACATAGCCGCCCATGCCGAGCACGGCCGTCGCATGGCGCTGCGCATAGACGCGACGCGCCTGGCCCAGCGACTTGAAGAACCCGACGATGCCGCGCAGCGCATGCTTCAGCCCCTTGCCGCGCAGGCCGGCAAACGGCAGCGCATCCAGCTCGATGCCACGTGCCGGCACCAGGCGGTTCTCCATGCCGGTCGGCGTGCCGATCCACGACACGGTCCAGCCGCGGCGCTGCATTTCCTCGGCGACCGCCAGGCCGGGAATGATGTGGCCACCGGTGCCGGCGGCCATGACGACCAGGTGCCGCGTCATGACCTGCCTCCGCGCATCATCTGCCGGTTTTCCAAGTCGATCCGCAGAACAACGGCCAGCGCCACACAGTTCATCAAGATCGCCGACCCGCCAAAGCTCATCAGCGGCAGCGTCAGCCCCTTGGTCGGCAGTGCGCCCAGATTCACGCCCATGTTGATGAAAGCCTGGCCGCCCATCCAGATGCCAATGCCCTGGGCGTAGAGACCCGCGAACACGCGGTCCAGTGCGATGGCCTGGCGGCCGATGAGGAAGCAGCGGCGGGTCAGCCAGAAGAACGCAAGGATCACCACGGCCACTCCAGCAAAACCAAGTTCCTCGCCGATGACGGCGAGCAGGAAGTCGGTATGCGCCTCGGGCAGGTAGTGCAGCTTCTCGACGCTGCCGCCCAGGCCCTGGCCCAGCC
>NZ_JBFUMO010000612.1:0-3349 GCF_054049355.1 Roseateles sp. P5_E11
CCTTGACCTCCTTGGGCAGGCAGGAGCCGCCGAAGGCAAAGCCAGGGCGCAGATAGGCCTTGGAGATGTTGAGCTGGGTGTCGCGGCAGAAGAGCTCGAGCACGTCGCGCGAGTCCAGGCCGGTTTCCTTCAGCACGGCGCCGGCTTCGTTGGCGAAGACGATCTTCAGCGCGTGGAAGACGTTGCACAGGTATTTGACCGACTCGGCCACGCCCACGTCGGCCGCGACGAAGTTGCCCGGCACGCCGGCATACAGGCGCTTCATGACCTCCACGCCAGCGTCATCCAGGCTGCCGACGATGGTCTGCGGCGGGTTGTGGAAGTCGGAGACCGACGAGCCTTCGCGCAGAAACTCGGGGTTGAAGACCAGCGACAGCCGATCACCGATCTTGCGGCCGGCGGCCTTCTCCAGCAGCGGCGCGATGCGGGCGCGCGTGGTGCCCGGGGCGACCGTGCTGCGGATCACCAGTGTGTGCTGGCCATCCTTCTTGGCGATCTCGGCGCCGATCTGGCCGACGACGGCGTCCAGCGCGGTCAGGTCGGGCATGTAGTTAGGCAGTGAGGGCGTGGCCACCGAGATCAGCGAGATCTCGGTGTCGCGCACCGCGGCGGCCACATCGCGCGTGGCCGTCAACTTGCCGGCCTTCACGGCGGCGCCAATCAGCTCCTCGATGCCTTCCTCGACGACCGGCGACTGCCCGGAAGCGATCAGCTCGACCTTGAGCGGGTTGATGTCCACGCCCACCACTTCGTGGCCGAGTTCGGGCAGGCAGGCGCAGGAGACCGCGCCGACGTAGCCGAGACCGAAAACCGAAACCTTCATGTCGTCCCTTTATCTCTTGAAATCGTTCAGGCCGCGGCGCGCGCGGTTGCGGCGCCCAGGCCTGCATTGCGCAGGAAGGCGTCGAACATCAGCAGCACCCACAGCGGCTGGGCATGGTCCATCACGCCGCGCTCATGCTGGTCCAGCAGGCGGCCGATGACGGTCGGGTTGAACCAGCCCGTCTGGGCCAGCGCGCCCTGTTGCAGCGCCTGGCGGGTCTGCTCGCGCAGCGGGCCACGCAGCCAGCGCGCCAGCGGCACGGCGAAGCCCATCTTGGGCCGGTAGAGCACATCGTTCGGCAGCATGGGCTCCAGCGCCTTCTTGAAGATGTACTTGCCCTCCTGACCGCGCAGCTTCAGGTCTGAGGGCAGCGTCGCCACCCACTCGACGAGTTGGTGATCCATCAGCGGCTCGCGCACTTCCAGGCTGTGGGCCATGCTGGCGCGGTCGACCTTGGTGTTGATGTCGCCCGGCAGATAGGTGTGGATGTCCAGGTACTGGATCAGCGCCAGCGGGTCGTCGGTGTTGGCGCGCTGGGCGTGATGGTGGAAGACCTCGCTGGCATGCCAGCCCTGCAGGTCGCGCTTGAAGGCGTCGCTGAACAGCTCCTGGCGCAGCGGGTCGCGCACCAGGCCCATGGTGTTGAAGTAGGCGTCGACCGAGTTGCGGGCGATGGCCTGGAAGGTGGTCTTGGCGCGGAAGACGCGCGGCGCCCAGTCGGCCTTGGGGTAGAGCTTGGCCAGCGGGCCGAACACGCCCTTGCGCAGGGCCAGCGGGAAGGCGCTGCGCATGCGCTCTTCCATCATGTGCATCTTGTAGCGGCGGTAGCCGCCCAGGCTCTCGTCGCCGCCGTCGCCGGACAGCGCCACCGTCACATGCTTGCGCGCCAACTCGCAGACACGGTAAGTGGGAATGGCCGACGAGTCGGCATAGGGCTCGTCGTAGAGATGGGCCAGCAGGTCGACGAGGCCGAAGTCGTCGCTGCTGACGACCTCGACGCGATGGTTGGTGCGGTAGCGGTCCGCCACCTGCTGCGCGAACTCGGTCTCGTTGAACTTGGGATCGTCGAAGCCGATGGAGCAGGTGTTGACCGGCTGGTCGTCCAGCCCGGCCATCGCCGCGACGACGGCGCTGGAGTCCACGCCACCGGACAGGAAGGCGCCCAGCGGCACCTCGGCCTTCAGGCGCAGCTTGACCGACTCGGACAGGCGGCGACGCAGTTCCTCGGCGGCCTCTTCCTCACCGATCTTGGCGTCGAGCGTGAACTTGACGTCCCAGTAGCGCTGCGGCGTGCCGATGGGCTGGCCGCGCTTGACGAGCAGGCGGTGGCCGGGGGCGAGCTTCTGCGCGTGGCGGTAGATGGTCCAGGGGTCGGGCACATAGCCCAGCGCGAAATAGGCCTCGACGGCGCGCGGGTCGATCTCCTGGCGCAGGCCGCCGTGGGCCATCAGGCTCTTCAGCTCGGAGCCGAACAGCAGCCAGCCGTCCTCGGTCATTGCGTAGTGCAGCGGCTTCACGCCCAGGCGGTCGCGGGCCATGAAGAGGCAGTCGCGCTTTCGGTCGTGGATCATGAAGGCGAACATGCCGCGCAGGTGGTGCACGCAGTCCTCGCCCCAGTGCTCCCAGGCGCGCACGATGGCTTCGGAGTCGCTCTTGGTACGGAACACATAGCCGTGGCCGCGCAGCTCGTCCATCAACTCCAGGTAGTTGTAGACCTCGCCGTTGAAGACCAGGGCCACCGTCTTGTCGTCGTTGAAGATGGGCTGCTGGCCGGTCGCGATGTCGATGACCGACAGGCGCCGGTGGCCGAAGCCGACGCCGGGCTCGATGTGCAGGTCGCCCTCATCCGGCCCGCGGTGATGCTGGGACTCGTTCATCCGGTGCAGACGCTCGCGCTCGGGGAGGCGCTGGCCGCGGGTATCGAACAGACCGGTGATGCCGCACATGGGTTGGACCTGGTTCAGCCAATCATTGGGTAAAGCCGCGCCTGCCGAAACGGCAAGGCACGGGGAAAGGCGGATTCTTACCGAGCTTGGTGACCGCGCCGGGCGTTCGCTGTCCCTGGTGTGATGTCAGGCACGGGTTATCCCCCTGTCCGGGGGATGCTTGACCCGCGGGCAACGGGGGCTGCGGCCTGCCGGCAACGCCGATACTTCGGCGCCCTCCACCGCCCTGCTCCCAAAGCGCCGGCCATCTTGATCGCTCAGCTGTTCTCTTTTCTGTCCGTCGGCGTGCTCGCCACGGGCCTGCAGTACGTGCTGACGGCCGGCCTCGTGCTGGCGGGCTGGCTGCCGCTGGTGCCGGCATCCACCGTGGGTTTCCTGGTCAGCGCGACGTTCAATTACTGGGCCAATGCACGCCTGACCTTCGCCGCCCAGGGCAGCGCTGCGCGCAATCGCCCCCAGCAGTTGCGCTTCATCGCCATGGTGGCCCTGGGCTGCGCGCTGAATGCCGGCCTGCTGCGCGTCGCCGTGTCGCTGGGCCTGCACCCCGTCTTGAGCCAGCTCATCGCCACCGCCGGCGTGC
>NZ_JBFUMO010000613.1:0-3347 GCF_054049355.1 Roseateles sp. P5_E11
GTACAGGCCTGGCTCGATGGACGTGATCATGCCGGGCTCCATGGCCATGGCCGGCTCGGCAATCGCCTTGCTGATGCTCTGCGGGCCTTCATGCACATTCATGAAGTAGCCCACGCCGTGGCCCGTGCCGTGGCCGTAGTCCAGGCCGTGCTCCCACAGCGGCGCGCGGGCGATGGCGTCCAGCATGGGGCTGAGCGTGCCGCGCGGGAAGCGGGTGCGCGACAGCGCCAGCGTGCCCTTGAGCACCAGCGTGTAGTCACGCTTCTGCGCCGCGCTGACGGTGCCGATGGGCCAGACGCGCGTGATGTCCGTCGTGCCGCCGACGTACTGGCCGCCGGAGTCGATCAGCAGCAGGCCGTTGCCTTCGATCTGCGCGAACGACTCGGGCGTGGCGCGGTAGTGCGGCTGGGCGCCATTGGCCATCCAGCCCGCAATCGTCGAGAAGGACAGGCCCACGAAGCCCGGGCGCCTCTTGCGCGCGGCCGTCAGCTGGGTGTCGACGTCCAGCTCGCTCCAGCGTTCGCCGCGGGCTAGTCCAGCCTCGAACTCGGCGTAGAACTCGCACATCGCCGCGCCGTCCTCGGCCATGGCCTCGCGGATGAAGGCGGCCTCGGCGGCGGTCTTGCGGCTCTTCAGCAGCGTGCTGGGGTTGATCTGTTCCACGACGGCCACGCCCGCGGGCACGGCCTCGCGCAGGCCCAGGGTCACGCGGCGCGGGTCGATCAGCAGCTTGGCCGAAGCGGGCAGGGCAGCCAGGGCGGATGCGGCTTGTTCGTAGGGCGCCAGCTGGATGCCGTCCGCGGCCAGGCGCGCGGCCACCTCGGCCGGCACCTTGCCGGCGCCGATGAAGAGGCGGCCGCTGGTCGTGTCCAGCAGCAGGTGGGCGATAAAGACCGGATTGCACTCGACATCGCTGCCGCGCAGGTTCAGCAGCCAGGCCACGTCGTCCACGGTAGACACGAGGTGGTGGGTGGCCTGCACCGTCGCCATCGCGGCGCGCACGCGGGCCAGCTTGTCGGCGCGGGACACGGCGGCCTGCGGCGCGGCGTGCTCGTAGACGGGTTCGGTGGGCAGGCCGGGGCGGCTGTCCCAGGCGTCCTGCACGAGGTCGAGGTCGGTGCGCAGCGTGATGCCGGCGCGCTGCATGGCCGTGCGCAGGGCATTGGCCAGGGACAGCCCCAACACCTGGCCGTCCACGGCGATCGCCTGGCCGGGCTGCAGGGCTTTGGCGATCCAGTCGATGTATTGCGTCGACGCGCCCGAGTTCATCTTCTCGAGCTGGATGCCGCTGCCGGCGATCTGCGCCTCGGCCTGGGCCCAGTAGCGGCTGTCGGCAAACAGGGCGGCCTGGTCGCGCGTGACGACAAGGCTGCCGACCGAGCCGGTGAAGCCCGACAGCCATTCGCGGCCCTGCCAGCGGTCGGGCAGGTATTCGGACAGGTGCGGATCACTGGACGGCACGAGCACGGCATGCACGCCGTKGGCGTTGAGGGCATCGCGCAGGCGCTCGATGCGCAGGCGGGTTTCGTGGGTGCGGGTGTCCATGGCGTCAGGACCTCGGTGATGGTCCCGCGCCGGGTGGGCTCGGGACCGTGAAAAGGGTGCCTGGGATTGTAGAAGCCGGGTGCACCATGCCGGTGGGCACGGTGCCTGCCGTCAGCGGGTGAAGAACTTCCAATGCCCTGCCGACACGACTTCCGCGGCGCCGTCCACCACCTTGATGGCGCTCTCGTCGTCGAGGGCGTAGGCCGGGCAGCCGATGCCGGCCGCCCACACCTCGGCGGCGGCCATCGAGTTGCTCGGCCAGCCGGGGTAGTCCAGATGGGGAAAGATCGCGAAATCGACCAAGCCCAGCGCCCTGTCATCGCCCGTGATGGACGGCCTGGTTTCGACGAAGGCCTCGCCGACGCGCGGCGTCATGACCATGCTCCCTGCGCTCAAGCCCACCCACACCATGTCCGGCAGCGACTGCAGCAGGTCGGCCAGCCCCGACTGGCGCATCCAGTGGCACAGGTACAGCGCGTCGCCGCCGTTCACCAGCAGCACGTCCGCCTGCCGCACCCAGCCTTGCCAGCGCGCCCTGTCGATGCTCGGCAGCGCAGTGAGTTCCAGCACCCCGACCGACTTCCAACCCAGCTCGCACATCGGCGTGGACGGCTCCTGGCCGCTGATGAAACGCCAAGTGTTGTCAGGGCTGCCGTGCGGATGCCCGTACAGCGCCGTGGGGATGCACAGCGCATGGCACTCGGCGATGGGTTTGCCCAGCAAGTCGAGCAGCGCGGCATGGATGCTCGCGTTGCGGATGCCGGCGGAGGTGAGGAGCAGTTTCATCGGGTCCTTTCCAAACCCGGCCGACCGGGCCGGGCCAGGAACGACGGTCGAGGCCGGCCGAAATCGACAACGCCCGGCGTTTTTCCCTACAGCTCCGTGCGCAGCGCCCACAGCTCCGGGAACAGCACCACGTCCAGCATCTTGCGCAGATAGCTGACGCCGCCCGTGCCGCCGGTGCCGCGCTTGAAGCCGATGACGCGCTCTACCGTCGTCACGTGGCGGAAGCGCCAGAGGCGGAAGGCGTCTTCCAGGTCCACCAGCTCCTCGCCCATCTGGTACAGGTCCCAGTTTTTCTCAGGGGCGCGGTAGACCGTCAGCCAGGCTTCCTTGACGCCCTCGTCGGCCACGTGGGGCTGGGTCCAGTCGCGGCTGAGGTTGGCCGCTGGCACCGGGATGCCACGCCGCGCCATCAGCTTGAGCGCCTCGTCGTAGAGGGACGGCGCGTCATAGGCTTGCTTCACCTGGGCCAGCAGGTCGGGCCGGTGCTCGTGGGGCTTGAGCATGGCGGCGTTCTTGTTGCCGAGCAGGAACTCGATGCGCCGGTACTGCGCGCTCTGGAAGCCGCTGCTCTTGGCCAGGTAGGGCCGGATGGCGCTGTACTCGGGCGGCGTCATCGTCGCCAGCACGTCCCAGGCGTGCACCAGCTGCTCCATGATGCGCGACACCCGGGCCAGCATCTTGAAGGCCTCGGGCAGGCGGTCGGCGGCCACGTTCGCGATGGCGGCTTGCAGCTCGTGCAGCATCAGCTTCATCCACAGCTCCGAGGTCTGGTGCTGCACGATGAAGAGCATCTCGTTGTGGTCGGGCGAGAGCGGCTTCTGGGCGCTGAGGATGGCGTCGAGCTGGAGATAGTCCCCATAGCTCATCTCCTTGGAGAAATCGAGCTGGGCGCCGTGATGATCAGTGGTTGCCATGGGAATGCGTAGTGCCTTACCGAGTGACTGCCGTGGAACCGGCTTTGCCGGGCCATTGGTAGTGCCCCCTTGAGGGGGCTCGCGAAGCGAGTAGGGGGTGGG
>NZ_JBFUMO010000614.1:0-3320 GCF_054049355.1 Roseateles sp. P5_E11
CTGCTGAACTGCGCGCTGGGCCTGAACACGCCGCCGGTGGGCAGCACGCAGTTCGTCGGCTGCGCGATCGGTGGCGTCAGCGTCGGCCAGGTCATGCGATCGATTGCGCCCTTTTACGGCGCGCTGCTGGCCACACTGCTGGCCGTCACCTACATTCCCGCGCTGTCGATGGCGCTACCGGCATGGGTGGGTGGCTAGTAGCCTGGATAACGCGCCAGCACGCGGTTCCATTCGGGCTGCTGGCGCGCCCGCTGCAGGCCCAGGTTGAGGCGCTGCATCAGGTCCGGCCGCCGCTCCAGCGTGCGCCGGCTGACGTAGACATGGACCGGGCTCACGGCCAACTCCAGCACCACCTCCACCGCCTCGCCGGGCTCACGCGCGGCGCGGTAGAGCAGCGTGGCGGGGTCGTCGATGACGTAGTCCACGCGCCGCCCGCGCAGGGCCGACAGCGTCAGGTCATTGGCATGCAGCGGCACCAGCTGGCCCGCCAGCTCCGGGTCCTCCAGCTCGCGGCGCACGGCCAGCGGAAAGGACACGCCGCGGATCATGCCGATCTTGACCGCGCGGCCCTTCAGGTCGGCCAGCCGGCGCGGCCGATTCGCTGCGCCCGCCAGCCCCATCAACGCCACCCGCTCGTTGCGGTAGGCCAGCGTGAAGTCGCCAAACGCCAGCCGCTCCGGCGTGTGCGTGGCCGAGGACATCAGGTCCAGTTCGCCTTGGGCGATGTCCGGGACCTGCCGCGCCCAGGGCCGGCGCGACCATTGCAGATGCTCGCCGCAAGCCTGGGCCATCAACTCCAGCAGTTCCACGTCCAGGCCCTGCGGGTTGCCGGAAGCGCCCTTGCTCTGGAAGGGCGGGTAGTCACTCCAGCCGATCCGCAGCGGCGCCCTGTCGTCGGCCCACGCCATCGCATCAGGCAGGGTCAGGAGCAGCAGACAGGCATCGCGGCGGCGCAGGTGCATCGCCCGACTCTCTCACAGCGCCGCCTGCTTGGCAGCCCCTGGCGACCATGAACCTTGCACGTCGCCAACTGTTTGCTGCACTGGCCACGTGGCCGGTGTTCGCCCGTGCCGAAGCCCTCGACGAGACGCTGGCGGGCCTGCAGCGCCGCTGGCGGCCGCGCCTGGCCTGGCGCCCCGGCCCCGGCTGGCGCGCCGAAGCCCTGGCCAACGCCCGTCGGCTGATCCTGCAGCCGGGTGACGACGGAAACGACTTCGCGACTGAAGTGCTCGGCGAGCAAGACCGCGGCAGCCACACGGCCCAGGCGCTGACGCTGCGCGGCGCACTCGGCGACCGCGTACCGGCGCTCTATCTGCGCCCCAAGGGCGCCGGCCCACATCCCGCCGTCGTCGTCATGCACGACCACGGTGCGCGTTTCGACATCGGCAAGGAAAAGCTGATCCGACCGCTCCAGCCCAACCCGTCGGCCGAAGCCTGGGTACGGCGCTATTACGGCGCCAGCTTCGTCGGCGACACCTTGGTTGAAGCCGGCTTTGCCGTGCTGGCCATTGACGCATTGGGCTGGGGCGACCGCAGCCGCCCCGGCCTGGCGCGCGACGACCAGCAGGCGCTGGCCAGCCACCTGATGCAGCTCGGCCACAGCTGGGCCGGCCTCATCGCCAGCGACGACCTGCGCTCGCACCGCTGGCTGCGCGAGCGGCCCGAAGTGGATGGCAAACGCGTCGCGGTGCTGGGCTTCTCGATGGGCGCATTCCGCGCCTGGCAGCTGGCGGCCGTCTGCGATGAAGTCTCGGCCTGCGTCGCCGCGCACTGGATGTGTACGCGCGAAGGGCTGCTGCGGCCGGGAGAGCACACCCTGGTGGGGCAGTCCGCCTTCAGCATGGCCCATCCGGGGCTGGCGGCGGAGCTGGATCATCCGGATGTGGCAGCCTTGATGGCGCCCAGGCCGCTGATGCTGTTCGGGTCGCCTGACGACAAGCTGTTTCCGTGGGATGCGGTGCAGCAGGCTTGGCGACGGTTGGGTCAGGCTTGGGGACGAGGGGCCGGCTTGCAGACGCGCGCCACGCCCGGTGGGCACCTGTTCGACGTCGAGCAGCAGCGGGCGGCGGCGACATGGCTTGCAAGTCAGCGCCATTGACGGACAGCACGGCCCGGGCGCGGCCCGACAAGGCGAGTTTTCACCTCGGCAACATCCGGCCGACCCTGACTTTGTTGGCATAGTCCTTCCACCACAGCTGCGAGCATTGAATGCGTGCATCCCACAACCCCCTAATCCCGATCGCCGATCAACCCGGCGGCCTGTGGGTTCAGCGCGCCATCGGTGCCGTGACCCTGTTCCTGGGCCTCACGCTCGCGGTGCTCCTTGCCTTCAGCACATTCACGCTGGTGGCGCGCGGCGGCGCGACGCTGACCCCGGCCTTGATCTTCTGCGCGGTCATCGGAACCCTGTCGGCCTTCTTTGTCTCGGTGGGCGTTCGCATGAGCTTCAACCGGCCCAATCGACACGGTTCGCTGCTGACGCCGGCGTTGTGGTTCGCCATCGCGGCCCTGTTCTTCACCTGCGCTGTTTTCATCGCCAGCACGTTGTTGGCCACGAGGCAGTTCGCCAAGCTCGAAGTGGCCGGCTACGCCTTCGCCTTTGCCGCGCTTGCCGTCATGGCTGGCCGGCGCGCCATGAAGAAACGCGGCCGCGTCTCGTGAGGCAACGCCTCTCGCATCGATGAGGCCCTCATGGGTACTTGCCGCGGCATTTGCCTTGTTGCAGGCGCCTGCGCCGGCTGCCGCCAGCCAGTGCTACGGCAGCGTCAGCCAGGGCCACCTGGAAGCTGGCGTCGCCCTGCCCCGCAGCGGCCCCAATTTCTCGCCCTACAGCCAGGTCGGCGTTTCTCTCGGGCGCACCCATGTGCACGCCAAGGTCGCCGAGATCGTGGCCGAGGCCTATGCCGAACTCGCGAAGCAGACGCCCGAGGTTCACTACGTCTACGGCGAGACGGGCTGGCCGTCGGGTGGCCGCTTCAGGCCGCATCGCTCCCATCAGAACGGCTTGTCGGTGGACTTCTTCGTCCCGGTGCGCGACGCCCAAGGCCAGTCGGTGCCCTTGCCGACCGCGGTCAGCGACAAGTTCGGCTATGACATCGAATTCGACGGCCAGGCCCGCTGGCACGACTACCGGATCGACTTCAACGCCCTCGCCGAACACCTCTACCAACTGCATCGCGCCGCCGCGGCCCGCGGCCTGGGCATCAGCCAGGTCATCTTCGACCGACCCTATCTGCCCCGCCTGTTCGCGACGCCCCGCGGCGCCTGGCTGGAACGGCACGTCACTTTCATGAAGGGCAAGCCCTGGGTGAGGCATGACG
>NZ_JBFUMO010000615.1:0-3296 GCF_054049355.1 Roseateles sp. P5_E11
ACGCATCGTCGTCGCCGACGAGCCGGTCAGCGCGCTGGACGTGTCCATCCAGGCCCAGATCCTGAACCTCTTCATGGACCTGCAGGACGAGTTCGGCACGGGCTATGTGTTCATCTCGCACAACCTCAGCGTCGTCGAGCATGTGGCCGACGAGGTCATGGTGATGTACCTCGGCACAGCCGTGGAGATCGGCGAGAAGAAGCGGCTGTTCGCGGCACCCCTGCACCCCTACACGCGGGCGCTGATGAGCGCGACACCGGCGCTGCGCAAGGCCGACCGGCGCGAGCGCATCGTCATCCATGGCGAGCTGCCCAGCCCGCTGAATCCGCCGAGCGGCTGCAGCTTCCACAAGCGCTGCCCGCTAGCCGTGCCGCGCTGCAGCGAAGAGGTGCCGCTGCTRCGCGAGGTGGACGGGCGGCGCGTCGCCTGCCACGTCGTTTGACGTGACTCGCAGGTGAGGCGCGGCGGGCATAACCGCCGTACATGCCCCGCCGTCATTCCGTGATGCGCGGAGTGTTGCYCCGGTGCCGACTTCGCGGGCTTGGCCCCTGATGGGGTGTGACTTGCGTCGCAAGAATCTTTGCATTCGGCAACGCAAGGACAACACCATGAGATTCCAGCCCACTCCCATCACCTGTGGCTTCGCCGCCCTGCTGATGAGCCTGCAGGGCGCAGCCCTGGCCCAGCAGGCCAACGCCCCGGACAGCGCCAAGGCCAAGGCCGACGCGCAGGCGCTGGAGAAGGTCGTCATCACGGGCATCCGCGCCTCGCTGGAAAGCTCGCTGGACGCCAAGCGCAACGCCTCGGCCAACGTGGACGTCATCACGGCCGTGGACGTGGGCAAGATGCCCGACAAGAACCTGGCCGACTCCCTGCAGCGCGTCGTCGGCGTGGCCGTGCGCACGGACTACGACGAGGCCGAGAAGGTCGCCATGCGCGGCACCAACCCCGACATGTCGCTGATCCTGTTCAACGGCCACACCGTCTCTGGCGGTGACTGGTACCTGTCCGACCAGGCCTCCAGCAGCCGCTCCACCAGCCTGTCGCTGATGCCCTCGTCGGTGCTGAACTCGGCCACCGTCTACAAGACCTCGCAGGCCAATATCCTGGACGGCGGCTTGGCCGGCACCATCAATGTGACGACCCGCAAACCCCTGGACAATCCGAAGGGCTTCAGCGGCGTGGTCAGCGCCGGCGCCGTGTACGCCGACCTGCCCGGCAAGACCAGCCCGCAGCTCAACGCCAGCCTGAACTGGAAGAACGAAGACAGCACGCTGGGCTTCATCGGCCAGGTCTTCGCCGAGAAGCGCTACATCCGCCGCGACACCGCCTCGCGCTTCGCCTACGGCGCCAACTCCGGCTGGGACCAGATCAACACGGCCACCATGCTGGGCATCACCGACGCCTCGCTGGCAGRCACACCCTACAAGGCAGCGGACTTGAACGGCGTGCGCCTGCCCGGCTCGATGTCCACCGAATTCGTGGAAGGTGTGCGCGACCGCAAGGGCGGCATGTTCTCCGGCCAGCTCAAGCCCACCAGCAATACCGAAGTCGGCCTGACCGGCTTCTACTCCAAGATGAACGCAGCCAACTTCGGCCGCGCGACCATGGGCGCCATTTACCAGATGCTGGCCGGCCAGTCCGGCCCGCTGGGCGGCACCACGGCCACCAACGTCAACGGCCAGCGTGTCTATGCCTCCATAAAAAACCCGGTAATCGTCGAAGAGGAGACCATCTACGGCCACAAGCTGCGCGTGCTGAAGTCCGCGGAAATCTCTTACGCGAACGGCCTGCCGGCCCAGTACGCCGGCGACTCCGAAGGCTTCTACCGCAGCGGCGCGTACGCCAGCTCCGGCTTCCTGGACCTGGATGGCAAGTGGGTCGTCAATGACAAGCTGACCCTCAAGGGCCTGCTGAGCACAACCAAGGGCGTCGGCCACACCGACATGGACCGCGGCCTGACCTACTCGCGCTACGGCCAGGGCATCAAGTACGACATCACCGACCTGGAGAAGGCGCCGGACTTCAGCTGGATCAACGCCGGCAGCGGCACCACGCCCCTGGCCAGCAGCGCGGCCGCCGGCACGCCCGGCTACCGCCTGACCGGCCGCAGCGGCCTGAACCGCTACCACACCATCGACAGCGAGAAGAGCTTCGCCATCGACGGCGAGTACACGCAGGACAGCGGCATCTTCAGCTCGATGAACTTCGGCTTTCGCAACGCCGATCACCGCCGCCAATACGGCCTGTCGACCGTGGCCTTGAAGTCCGCTTTCGTGGCAGCCAACGCGCCTGACCCGGCCCTGGCCGTGCCCTACCCCGGCGACTTCGGCCAGTACCTCGGCGGCAACTTCGACAACTCCGGCTTCTATTTCTCGCGGGACACGCTGACCAGCCTCTTCGGCGACCTGGCCAAGCAAACCAACTCTCAATGGGAGMGCCGCATCTCCGGCTCCATCGACCTGCGCGAAGTGCAGAGCGCGGCCTACCTGATGCAGAACTTGGAAGGCGAGAAGTGGTCCGGCAATGTCGGCCTGCGCCTGGTGCGCACGACCGTCACCTCCCGCACCCCCGTGCCGATTCCGGCAGGCGCCTGCCTGCGCATCGAGCCGGGCAAGCCCTATGTGCCCTGCGCCGCCTACCCGGACGCCATCCTCGACGTCAGCGAAGGCCAGCCCTACTACGACAACGTGCCCTTCAACGGTGCCACGGGCGTGATCTACCGAAAGGAGAGCACCCGGCGCACATTCGACGACATCCTGCCGAGCCTGAACCTGCGCTATGAGTTCGCCACGGGCCTGGTCGGCCGCCTGGGCCTGTCCAAGACCATCGGCCGCCAGAACTACAACCTCTACGGCGCTACCTATTCAGCCCAAGCCTGCAACTCGCAGGGCTGCACGGTGACCGGCCCGAACCCGAACCTGACGCCGATGAGCTCACGCAACCTGGACATCTCGGTGGCCTGGTATTACGACAAGCGCGCCATGCTGGCGCTCTCCGGCTTCAGTTCGCTGATCGACGGCTACGCCAAGACCGGAGGCACGTCGTCGGGCCAGACCGTCGAGCTGTACGACGGCACGACCAACCAGTACCGCACCTACCTGATCAACAGCTCAACGCAGCAGAAGGCCCGCATCCGCGGCCTCGAGCTGTCATGGGAACAGCCGATCGCCTGGGGCTTCGGCTTTCAGTCCAACGCCAGCTACACCGAGACGCGCGTCGAAGACGGCCGCCCGATGACCGGCGCTTCCAAGATTGCCGGCAATGTGGGCGGGTACTGGGAAAACGACGTGTTC
>NZ_JBFUMO010000616.1:0-3291 GCF_054049355.1 Roseateles sp. P5_E11
TCCAACATCGAGCGTCTGGGCGCCAGCCTCGAAGTACTGGGCACGCGCCTGTATCAAGTGCTGTCGCCCGCCTCGGCCGGCACGAATGGCGCCACGCCTCAGCCCGTCTTGAGTAGCCCCCTTGGCAACGCCCTGCACACCGAGAGCGACCGCCTGATTGATCTGGCAATGGTCGTGGAATCGCTCACGCAGCGCATCCAGCTCTGACCCGTCTAGGCCGGTATAGCCATGCCCGCGCCCGCTCATTCGAGCCTCCCCGCTTCCAAAAGCATCTGCGCCGCAATCGTGCGCAGGGCTTGGATGAGTAGGGCGCGGATCTTGGCGTCTGCCCAGTCTGAATCTGTCATTCGAGTTCTTCCAGTTGCACCCTTCCCACAAAAGCTCGCCGCCCAGGCGGGTGCCTCCGCAGTAAGCGGTGGGCCGGGTCGGGTGCATCTGGAAGGGCTGCGTGTTGTTCGTCATCACGCTTCTAGTTTTGCCCCGTCGCAACTGGTCATTCAACTGGTCAGTCCATCGTCTTTTCTCATCGAGGCACCGATGACACAGATACCGCTTCGCCTGCTTTGCAGGCTAGACGCCCCGAGCGTCGTCCCGTCTGAGGCAATCGCCCAGCTCGCCACATACCGCGAGGCCGTGCGCTTCTGCTGGGCTCACAGGCGCGTCACGAACATGACGAAGGCACGGCTCGCCGAGGAGGCCGGTCTCTATGCGCCGCATGTGACCTGCTACCTGGCCGACGACTGCCGCAAGCGCGACCTCCCAGGCTCGGGAATCAAGGCTTTCGAGTACGTGTGCGGCAACACCGCCGTCTCTCAGTGGCTCGCCCTTCAAGCGCAACTCACCGTTTCGGAAGAGGCCATCGCCGACAAGCAAGCGGGGAGGGCGGCATGAACTGCAAGCCTGGAATGGCCGTGATGGTGAAGCGCTCCTTGGCCGGCAATGAGGGTCGCGTCGGAACCGTCTCTCAATGGACCGGGAGTGGCCTCGCCCTGTGRCCCGGATGGCTCGTCATCGGCCGTTTCAAGGATGGACTTGGCTTCGAGTGCGAATCGGGCGTTTTCCCTGACGAATGGCTGATTCCCCTCCCAGGCGGCGAAGGCGCAGACGAGACGCTGACATGGAAAGACGTGCCGGCGCCCATCAAGACCAAGGAGATCGCGTGATGGCTGCGCCCGTCTATGTCATCAAGACCTTGACCGACTTGCTCAAGGTGCCGGCCGACCGCCGCCGCGCGCTGTTCGATGAGATCGAGATGGGCCTGCTGGTCTACGAACTGGCATGGGGCGACGGCGACCCGGACAGCCACGAGCCCATGGAGTTCACCTGGACCGACGACGACTGCCGGGACACCACTCTCCTGAACCCGGATGGAAGCCCCGTGCTTCATGTGCAGATCACGAAGACCACTGAGCCCGCCTAACGAGTTACTAGCAACGGAGTAAGCGAATGCGCAGCACCAACGAACCTCAAGACAGCGTCCTCGGCGGACTTGGYTCGCCCATCCGCTCCGAGAAGCCCGCTCCGGCTCCTACCCCTGTCTCGCCCGGCATCGTCCGAAACCCTGACGGCACGCTGGCCACAAATGCCCCGCCACCACCGCCGACATGGGTCTACACGCCGCCTGCTGCTGCACCGACTGCCGTGACGGCGCCTGGCGTAAGTGATGGCCAGGAGGCCGACTGGGAGGGCCTGTGCGCTGCTGAGCRCCGCCAGTGGCACCGCACGGAAGCCCTTCGCTATATCAACCAAAAGATTGGCGACGCCAAGAGCGCAGAAGAACGGCGCGGGTGGTCTGAGGCTGCTGAATTCCTTCTCAAGCATGGAGCGCCGTAATGACGCAAGCACATCGCATCGTCAACGCCATCCGCTCCGCTCGCGCCAAGGGGCTGACCTGGGGCGAGATTGAAGCCCTTCGCATCAGCACCTGTCCCTGGGTCCGCCTGGCGGAGAGCGGACACCGCTTCCTCCGCGCTGGTGAGCGCATCACGCGCAAGACCGGGCGGGATGGCTTGGTGCGGATCGTGGTGGCGAGGGGCTGAGCTTGGCCGGCGACTGGATCAAGATGCGCGGCAACCTGTGGGATGACCCCAGGGTCGCGGCGCTGTGCGATGCCTGCGACTGCGGCGAGGCTCAGGTCGTCGGCGCCCTGTATTGGCTCTGGGCCACCGCAGACCAGCACACCGAGGACGGGCTGATGCCTGGCCTCACGCTGCGCCAGATCGACCGCAAGACGGGCGTTGCTGGCTTTGGCGCTGCACTGGTTGCAATCGGCTGGATCGCAGAGAGCGACGGCGGCGTCACGCTGTCCAGGTTTGATGAGCACAACGGCGCGTCCGCGAAACGGCGCTGCACGGAGGCGCAACGTAAGGCCAACGTACGCACCGTGTCCGCATCCGATGCGGACAAATCGCAGACAGACGCCGGACAGATTCCGCCGGATTGCGGAGCTAGAGAAGAGAAAGAGAAGAGTTCTTCACTACGTTCAGAAGAAGCGCGTGCCGCGCCTGCTCTTGGGCAATCGTTTCTCGAAAGCCAAGGCGTGAAGCCTTCGCACGCAGCCGACTGGCTCAAGGTCCGGAAGACCAAGCGGGCGCCGCTGACGCAGACCGCTTGGGACGGCCTTGTCGCCGAGGCAGGCAAGGCTGGCATCACTGCAGCCGAGGCCGTGCGCTGGTGCGCTGAGCGTTCGTGGCAGTCCTTCAAGGCCGAGTGGATCGCCAAGGTCATCCCAATGGCCGGCGCGCCGCCCATCACCGTCCCCAGCAACGCTGCCGAGCGCACCGCAGCCGAGAGGGACGCCACCCTAGCCCCGCTCACCGCCGAAGAAAAAGCAGCAGCCGATGCGATCCGCCGTCAGGTCGTCGCCAAGGTGCTGAAGCCAACCGGAGCAACAACATGACCCTCGCCCTCGTCTCAACCTGTGTAGGTGGCCGCCGAGCTGGAACGTTCCAGCCGATGAGCCAGCCACCAAGCCGCCCCAAGCCTGAGCCCAGGCAAACCGGCCTGCCGTTGAACCTGACGGCCAGGCAGTGCCGAGTGCTAGACGCCTATGCCCGCCTTGGCCTGGGAAAGATTGTCGCCCCTGAGCTGGGCATGACCCTGGTTGCCTTCAACAAGGCGCTTGAAGTCTGCCGTCAACGCGCCGGCCACGCCACCAGCATCCAACTCATCGCGGCCTATGTCGCCGCCAAGTACGAAAGCAAGCAATGAGCTACCAGCAGAAAGACAACTCCGGCGCCCTCTTCAAGAACGAAGAGAAGCGCAGCGACAACGGTCCCGACTACTCCGGCT
>NZ_JBFUMO010000617.1:0-3284 GCF_054049355.1 Roseateles sp. P5_E11
ACATTGGACTGCCGGTTTTGATGACCTGATCCGGCGGCAGTCCTTCGCGCAGCAGATAGTCGCGCGCGATCGTGCTGTACGTGAGATTGATGTCGGCCGTGTGGTCGACGATGCGGCGGTTGGTCTCCTCCGGAACGCGCATGTCGAAGCAGCGATTACCGGCTTCCATGTGGAAGATCGGGATCTTGCGGCGCTTGGCGGCGATGACGGCCAGGCAGCTGTTCGTGTCGCCGAGCACCAGCATGGCCTCCGGCCGCTCGACCTCAAGCACCTGGTCGATGCCGCCGATGATGTTGCCGATGGTCTGCGCCGCGCCGCCCTGGGCCGCGTTCAGGAAATGAGCAGGCTTGCGGACGCCAAGGTCGTCGAAAAAAACCTGGTTGAGTTCGTAGTCGTAGTTCTGGCCGGTGTGGACGAGCACATGCTCGCAATGCACGTCGAGAGCGGCCATCACGCGCGAAAGGCGGATGATTTCGGGGCGGGTGCCGACGACGGTCAGCACCTTGAGCTTTTTCACAGGCGGATTCATGGCTTGACCTTCATTGCGGTCGTGTCAGGGCGGGCTCGGTCGAAGACCTCGTTGGCCCAGAGCATGACGATGAGCTCGTCTTCGCCGATGTTGGTGATGTTGTGGGTCCAGCCTGGGATGGTCTCGACGACCTGAGCCTCGCCGCCGCGCGTGACCAGCWCATGCGTCTCGCCGCTGCCGATGTGTCGAAAACCGAAGTGGGCCGTGCCCCGGATGACGAGGAATTTCTCGGTCTTGGTGTGGTGGTAGTGCTCGCCGCGCGTGATGCCGGGGCCGGCCGTGAAATAGCTGAACTGGCCGCAGTCCGGGGTCTTGAGCATTTCGACGAACACGCCGCGCGGATCGGCGTGGCGCGGTACCTGGTAGGCGAATGCCTCGGGCGGCAGGTAGCTGACATAGGTGGCATAGAGCGCCCGGGTCAGGCCGGTACCCACGCGGTCGATCATCAGGCCCTCGCGCGTTGCTCTAAAACCGTTCAAGGTCCGGGCCAGCTCGCCGACCGTTGTCTCGTACATCGGTTCGATATCAACGAAGCCGGCTGCGGGCGGCGTGGGCCCCAGCAGCGTCAGCATCTGGTCGATGACGTCGTCAATGTAGACAAGGCGCAGCGGTGCGGCCGGATCATTGATGGTGACCGTCATGCCTCGCGCAATGTTGTGGCAGAAGGTGGCAACGACCGAGTTGTAGTTGGGCCGACACCATTTGCCGAACACATTGGTCAGCCGGAAGATGTAGGCCGGTACGCGGCACTGCCGGTGGTAGTGCAGCAGCGCCTCCTCGGCGGCGCGCTTGCTGCGGCCGTAGACGTTGTCCAGCGTGGCCTGCGTTGACGACGCGAAAGCCACCGGGGGTGAGCCGGGCAGGCTGCCCAGGATGGCAATCAGCCGCAGGCTGAAGTCGGCGTTGCCGTCGTCGAACTCGACCGGGTCCTGGGGCCTGTTCACGCCGGCGAGGTGGAAGACGAAGTCCAGGCCGCTGAGCTGTTCGATGAGTTCCGCATCGGCGGCGCCATGCGAGATCAGGCGGACGTCGGTGTGACCTGCCTCACGCAGTCGCCATTGAAGATTGCGGCCGACGAAGCCCGACGCACCGGTGATGCCGATCTTCATAACGTCAATCCTCCGCCGTCACGTTGGCCTCGCCAGCGGCGAGGCGTCGCATGAAGTCGAGCTTCATCAACAGCGCCGTCATCCCGGCCACGTCCAGGCGCTCGGTGTTGTGCGACGTGTAGTCCTCGGCGTCCTGGATGCGTGTCTCGCCCTGCTCGACGAACTTGGTGTAGTTGAGGTCGCGGCCATCGGGCGGGATGCGGTAGTAGCCGCCCAGGTCTTCGGCGCCGGCGCGCTCCTCGCGGCTCAGCAGCGCCTCGTAGAGCTTCTCGCCGTGGCGCGTGCCGATCTCGCGGATGGCATGGTCGGGCGCGCCGATGACACCGAGCACGGCCTCGGCCAGCACGCGGATCGCCGCCGCGGGCGCCTTCTGTACAAAGATGTCGCCGTTGCGGCCATGCTCGAAGGCATAGAGCACGAGCTCGACGGCATCGTCCAGCGTCATCATGAAGCGCGTCATCGCCGGGTCGGTGAGCGTGATCGGCTTGCCGGCGCGCACCTGCTCGACGAACAGCGGGATGACCGAGCCGCGCGAGGCCATCACGTTGCCGTAGCGCGTGCCGCAGATGACGGTGTCCGTGCCCTCGAGATTGCGCGACGCGGCGACCATGACCTTCTCCATCATGGCCTTGGAGATGCCCATCGCGTTGATCGGGTAGACGGCCTTGTCGGTGGACAGGCAGATGACGCGCTTCACACGAGCCTGGATGGCGGCGTCGAGCACGTTCTCGGTGCCCAGCACATTGGTACGCACGGCCTCCATGGGATGGAACTCGCAGGATGGCACCTGCTTGAGCGCGGCGGCGTGGAAGCAGTAGTCCACGCCGCGCATGGCGCCCGCGACCGCGCGCGGGTCGCGCACATCGCCGATGTAGAACTTCAGCTTGGGCGATGCGTACTTCTTKCGCATGTCGTCCTGCTTCTTCTCGYCGCGGCTGAGGATGCGGATCTCACGCAGGCCGGAGTCGAGGAAGCGGCGCAGCACGGCATTGCCGAAGCTGCCGGTGCCACCGGTGATGAGCAGGGTCTTGTCGTCAAACATGTTCAGCGGGGGAGGGCAGCGGCGAAGAGGGCATCCTTCTGGGCCGGCTGCGGGTAGTTGATCAGCACCGCGCGGTACTGACCCTTGAAGACGAAGAGACTGCCGGCCGCGGCGCCGATGACGCCGCAGGCCTTGATCAGCGCCTCGATGTCGGCGAGCGACCCGGCGCCGCCGAGCACGCTCATCGGGATGCGCAGCGCGGCGCGCATCTGCTTGGCGAGGTCGAGGTCATAGCCCTTCATGACGCCGTCGCGATCGACCGAGTTCAGCACGATCTCGCCGGCGCCCTGGGCTTGRCATTCGCGCGCGAAGGCGATCGGGTCCAGTTTGTGGGCCTTGGTCGCGTTGTGCGTGCAGAGCTCATAGCCGCTGGCGAACAGACCCGACTTCTTGCGCACGTCGAGCACGACGACGACGCTCTGGCCGCCGACGGCGTCAGCGATGCGGCGGATGCAGGTCGGGTCCTCGACGGCGGCACTGCTGATGCAGACCTTCTCGACGCCGAGCTCGATGATGCGCTTGGCCTGCTCCGGCGTGCGCACGCCGCCGCCATAGGCCAGCGGCATGCGGCATTCGGCGGCCAGGTCCTGGATCAGCTTGTAGT
>NZ_JBFUMO010000618.1:0-3273 GCF_054049355.1 Roseateles sp. P5_E11
ATGCTCGACGCGGCGGCGGGCAGGTTCTTCCGGCAAGGGCAAGGCGGAATTGCACAGGCGCTGGCCTTGTCGCGGCGGGTGCTCACGTTCGCTTTGCCTTACTCGTTGGGAGTCGCCGCCGTGTTGGTCCTGGGCGCTGATTATTTGCCTCTTGTTTTTGGCGCGGGCTATGCGAAGGCCATCCCCTTGATCAAATGGCTGGCGGTGCTGCCTGTGATCCAGGCTGTTCACTACACCTTGTCTGACGCCTTGTCCGGCGCGGGGTACCAGCGCTACCGGATGGTGGCCCAGTTTGTCGTCGTCGTTTTCTATCTTGCGACGGCATTGGTCGTGATACCGCAATTCAGGGCGCCGGGTGCCGCCCTCACATGCCTGGCGAGCGAACTGTTGCTCGCGGTCATCATCGCCGCCCTCGTTATCACCCTTTACCGTCGCCAGAAGGAGTCGCGTTGAATATCCTGATCGCCACGCATGAATATCCGCCGTACCCCGGAGGTATTGGTCGGTATTGTGCCGAGGTGCGAAGCGCCGCATTGGCCCGCGGGCACCGCGTCGATGTACTGGCGCCTGATTTTGCGAGAAGTGCTACAGCGCCGTCGCAGGACGACGCTGGGGTGTTCAGATTTCCTGGCGACGTGTATTCGAACCGGACGCTGCTCACCGTCATTCGTGCATTGCGGCGGCAACTGAGGCAGCGGACTTATGACGTCGTCCACGTCGCCGACTGGCCCCTGCTGCTGKCGTTGCCGTGGAGCGGCGTGCCCCGTGCGGTGAAGACCGTCATGACCTTCCACGGCACGGACGCCATCGTCCTCGGGCGGTCTCGTTCGGCGAGATGGTTGAGGGCTCGTCAGGCCGTCCATCGCCTGGACCGCGTGTGCGCCAACAGTGCGTTCACGCTCTCGCTCGTCGAGCGGGAACTCGCGCCGCCCGCATCCGTCGAGCGCCGGGTTACGCCCCTCGGCGTGGCGGAGTACTGGGCTGAGCCGGCCAGCGCCGAAGAGCGCGCGCAAGTCAGGCGGCTGTGCGGGGCGACCGAGGGAGACCGCATCGTCCTGACCGTGGCGCGGCTCGACCCGCGCAAGGGCCATCTCCGGGCGCTGCAGGCTATCGCCCAACTGCCGCCAGGCCAGCGCCAGACAATCTGCTACCTGGCCATCGGACGGCCCGTCGACCCCGTTTACGCGACGCATCTCCAGTCCGAGGCCAAGCGCCTGGGCGTTCGCGCGACCTTCGCTGGCGCGCAGCCCGACGCCATCGTGCGGGCCGCGTATGCCGAGAGCCGCGCCTTCCTGTTGGCCGCAGAGCCGGATCAAGAGCGCGTCGAAGGCTTCGGCCTCGTGTTTCTGGAGGCGGCGTTCCAGGGCCTGCCCACCGTCAGCACCGCCGCCCATGCGGTGCCCGAAGTCGTTCAGGACCGCGTCACCGGTTTCCTCGCGAAACCCGGCGACACCGCCGACATCGCAGCACAGCTGCTCGCCATGCTCGACGCCAACGCCGCCGGCCAGCTTGCCGGCGCGTGCGTGGCGCGCGCCCGCGAGTTCAGCTGGCAACGGTGCGCTGACCTCACTTATGCCGATTTGTAGGAGGGGCTGACGTGCGTGTGTTGATGGTGAATTCCTTTTACTTCCCTGACCAGGTCGGCGGCGCCGAGCGGTCGCTGAAGATCCTGGCGGATGCCTTGACCGCCGACGGGCATGAAGTGGCCGTGCTGGCCACGGGCGAACCGGCGGCCGAGACCGAACGCGTGGGGCAGGTGCGCGTTTTCCGCCGCCCCTCGGCCAACATTGCGCGGCGGCTGCCCGCCAGCCTGCCATCGGGCTTGCGCAAAGCCGCCTTCCACCTCCACAACACCTACACCGCGGGCAGCTTGCGCCATGCCGACGAGGCACTTGACGCATTCCGCCCCGACGTCGTCCACACCAACAACCTCGCCTGGCTGTCGGTATCGGTCTGGGGCGCCGCGTCGCGCAGGCGCATTCCCATCGTGCACACGCTGAGGGACTACGCCCTCCTTTGCGCCAACTACGGCTTCTTTCGCGGCGGCCAACCCTGCGGCACCGATCGCTGCTTCCAGTGCAAGCTGCTTTCGGCCAACAAGATTGCCGCGACCCGGCAGGTGACGGCCGTCGTGGGCAACAGCCGCTACACGCTGGACCGTCACCTCGAGGAAGGCGCGTTCCCGCAGGCGCGGCACTCCGTCATCTACAACGGCTACCGCACCGATCAGCCCATCGATGCGCGGCGCCATCCCAGGCGCGACGGGCGCCCCTTCGTGGTGGGCTTCATTGGCACCTTGACGGCGCACAAAGGCGTCGAGATGCTGCTCAAGACCTTTGCCGGCCTCGTTCGCGGCCCTTGGCAGGGCCATGCCGTCGAACTGGTGATTGCCGGAGAAGGAGAACCGAGCTACACCGCTCATCTAAGGGCCTTGGCTGAGGGCTTGCCGGTCAAGTTCCTGGGTGTCGTGCCGCAGCCCGAGTTCTTCAAGCAGGTCGATGTTTGTGTGGTGCCATCGTTGTGGGCCGAGCCCTTGTCGCGGGTTCTGTTCGAGGCGTTCGCCCACGGCGTACCCGTCATCGCCTCCGCAACCGGCGGCAGCGGTGAGCTCGTCAAGCCCGGAGAAACGGGCTGGTTGTTCGACATCCATGCAGCGGATGGCCTGGCTGTTCAGCTCCAGGCCGCCTACGACGACGCTGACCGCTACGAGGCGATCAGCAGGACGGCTCTGGCGCTGGCGGCCACCTTCAGGCCAGAGCGCGTGGTCAGCGAGTACATCGACCTGTACG
The DNA here is from genome assembly GCF_054049355.1 of Roseateles sp. P5_E11. Classification (NCBI taxonomy): domain Bacteria; kingdom Pseudomonadati; phylum Pseudomonadota; class Betaproteobacteria; order Burkholderiales; family Sphaerotilaceae; genus Roseateles; species Roseateles sp. P5_E11. The sequence continues at coordinate 2,790 of NZ_JBFUMO010000618.1, forward strand.
AAACCGTGCAGCACCGGGGGTAAGGACCTATGGGTTTCATTGCAGCTTCGCTGAAAACGCCGGGCGCTTCCACGCGTCAGCCAGCGTCCACCGGCAACCTCTTCCTGAGCGTCGGAGGGATCCTCTTCGTTGGCATCTGGACCGTGACACTGATGGGCGGCGCCTGGGACTATCTCTTCAAGCGGCTGCATGCACCGACGCCCTCCGTCACGCTGCTCACGCTGCTGGTGCTGGCGATGTTCTCGCTGCGCCTGCTGAATCGCGGTCGCGAGATGGCGATCGGCGCGCCAGACATTATTGCGGCCACGTGGCTGTTCGCCGCTTTTCTATTGCTGGCAGCAATGGTGAACGCAAACACGCAGTCATTGCCCGTGGTGGGGATACTCCTGTCCTTTCACGTGTATTTCTTCTATCTGATGTTTTTCGCGGTCTCGCCAATAGTTTCTGGCTCGGTGAAATCGGGACCACTGACGATGTATTTGGT
>NZ_JBFUMO010000619.1:0-3262 GCF_054049355.1 Roseateles sp. P5_E11
GGGTCAAGTCTGCGGCGCTGTCGAGCAGCGGAGCAACCAAAGGGGCAAGCGACACGCGAGCCATCGCTTGGTGGCGAGCATGCTCATCGACCGGCAKCCGCGGCACGCCGAACCCCCACGTCTCGAGCTCACCGAACAGGCCGTGGTGCCGCGCGAGGATATGGCGCATCGTGTGCCACACGGCACGGACCCGCTGCGGATTGGCCACCGACAAGTGCGCGTAGTCGAACACGCGCTCGCAGGCATGTGGCCGGTCGCGGAACGGGCTGGYCGCCTGAGGCAGCCACACGAAAGGCTTGCCCAGGCGCATCCATGCAACCGCCGAACGCTGCATGAAGGGCTCGGCATGCAGCGACAGCAGCAGGTCTGCGCCGGCACCGCTGGCCGTGCGATCAAGCCGCCGCGCCTCGGCCGCACTCAGCGGTGCGCACGATTCGGCCACGTCGCGCGCGGGAATCAGCAGCCGCGTGCAACGCGACGGGTGGTCCATGCCGGTGGCCTGAAAGCGTTGATGCAGCCGGTCGGTGTCCAGCCCCAGCAGCAGCGTCGGCCGGAAGTCGGCCGCCAACGCCGGCGTCAGCCTCTGTTCATCGTCGACGCGCAGCACCACCACACCGATGTGTTGCAGCGCGCATCGCAGATCCTCGAACCACACCCACCCGGCCGGCGATGGCGGCGTCACCAGCAACACCCGTTCGCCGCAGGCGGCCCGAACCCGGCTGAAGCGGGCCAGCGTCTGCGCTTGCAGTTCAGCGCCGCGCTGATGCAGTCCGGCATCGGGATGTTCGGGTGGCCGGGGCTTGTTGCGCCATTGGCCAGCGGCGAGGCAGGCCTGGATATGGCGGCGCATGAAACGCAACTGCACTTTGCCGCTCATGTCCTGCCATCCCACTGTCTTGTCCGCCTCGCCCAGCTGTTTCCACTATGCCATCGCCGAGCCCAGCCTCGGGCCGAGATTTGATGTCCGAACACTCCTTCAATGCGCAGACGGCGACGCCACCCGACGTCGCCTCGCTGGCTCGCCGCCCCCGGCAGGTTGCGCCGCAGCCCGCCTGGCAGCCGGGGCGGGTGGTCCGCTCGCTGTGGCGGCTATTCGCGGTGCGACCGGTGGCCTTGTGTGGTGGGCTTTTGGCCACCTTGCTGCGGGCGGGCACGCTGCTGCTGGTGTCGATCGCCATCGGCCGCGCCGTCAGCGGCAACGCAGTCGCGGCCTGGGCGGTGGTGGCCTGCCTGGCCTTGCTGGCGGCAGCAGCACTGGGCTATGTCGGGCAGCGTCTCGTCATCGATGCCGTGCAGGACGGGCTGACCCATGTGCGCGAGCGGCTGGTGGAGCGGCAATTGGACTTGCCGGTGGACATCGTGCATCAACAGGGCGTCGAGCCTTTCGTGATGGCGATGACGCGCCATGGCGAGCTGCTCGGTCAGATGGCCCGGGCCTGTTTCGGCACCCTGCTGCCCGGAGCCATGCTGGTGCTGCTGTGCCTGGGCGGCATCGCGGCGATGCTGCCGGCGCTGGCCGTGCCGCTGATCCTCGCACTGGCGCTGCTGGGGCTGACACGGCGACAGCTTTCACGTCGCCTGGCAGGCCAGATGGCTGGCGCGCACGCTGCCATCGACCAGTTGTATGAGCAGTTGGGCGGTACCGTCCTGCGCCACGAGCTGGCGGTCAGCCAGGCGAACGAACATCACGAGCGTCAAGCCTGCCGGCAGAGCGTTGCGCGCACCCATGCGTTGACGCGTGCGCTGGCCAGGATGCAGACCTTTGCAGCCGAGCTCGACGCGCTGGTGCTGGGCCTGGCGCTGCTGGGCCTCGTCGTCTGGTTGACCATGGCCGGCGGTGCCGCAGTGTCGGGCGCGCAGCTGGCGTCGGTGCTGTTCCTGCTACTGGCGCTGCGCGGCGCCTTGCAGAGCCTGTTGCGCGCGTCGCAGGAGATGGCTCAGGGCGTGCCGGCGCTGGACAGCATCGAGCAGCTGCTGGCCATGCCGCCTGGGCCGGCGCATCACGGCCGTGTACCGCCGACGCACTGGCGCATGACGCTGGAAGGCGTGAGCCACCGCGCCGGCAAACGAATGCTGGTTCGCGACGTCGATCTTGCCCTGGAGCCCGGGCGCGTGACCGTGGTGACCGGCGCCAACGGCGCGGGCAAGACGACGCTGTTGCGTCTGCTGCTCGGTCTGGCCGAAGCCGATGGCGGCGCGATCCGTGTCGATGGCGTGCCGTGGGCGCAGATTGATCGGTCGGCGTTCCGGCGCGGCCTGGGCTACCTGCCGCAGAACGCCGTGCTGTTCGCCGGCACTGTCTACGACAACATGGCCTATGCGGCGCCCGGTGTCACGCCACAGGCCGTGCAAAGCATGGCGCATGCGCTGGGTCTGGACGCGCGGCTGAGCGCGTGGGCCGACGGTCTGCACACCCGGTTGGGCCCGGGCGGCAGCCCGCTGTCCGGTGGCGAGCGCCAGCGGGTGGCCCTGGCCAGGGTGCTGCTGCGCGCGCCGCGGCTGCTGATCCTGGACGAGCCGACCAACCACCTCGACGGCGCCAGTTCACAGGCCCTCGTCAGCCTGCTGCGCCAGGCGCCCGGCCGCCCCGTGGTGTTCATCGTCAGCCACGATCCAGCCCTCATCGCCCAGGCGGACCAAGTATTGGAGATGGTCGCCGGGCGGTTACAAGCGCGAGGTCCCGTGCCCGGCACTTCGCCAGCCGGGTAGCACGTGCCGCAATGCATTTCCGGCTCGCCAAAGTGACGAACTTCCTTCCCGTTGTGGCGCTCTACAAGGGCGCCAGCACTTCGCAGCCCCGCTGACTGCGCCGCAGCCATTCAATGTAGGTCCCGCTCATGTGGGCGAGCTGCCGCCCTGAGAGCCCGGCTTCGTGCTCGATGCGAGCAATGAACAATACATGCGAGCCGATTCGCTCGACCCTCTCAACGGAGAGTTCACGAACGAGCCCTGCCTGATCCAGCACGGGAAGCCCGAATAGCGGCGACGACGAGATCGGCACGGTCAACTTGTTCAGGTCAAGCGTGGGCTGGCGATGCCGGTTTCCGAGGGCGTAGACGGCCTCAAGCAGCTCGGCGGGCGCGCTGCTCATGGCAATGCGCTTGGAGGCTTCCATGAGCGCAACGCCCGGACTCGTTGCGCGCAGGGCCAGCAGGTACTCGCCCGACGACAGCGCGCCCACGAGGTCCATGGGGAACAGGTCCTCCCGCTCGTCGTGCCCCACGCCCACGAGAAAAACCGGCCTCGCCACGATGTAGTAGGC
>NZ_JBFUMO010000620.1:0-3241 GCF_054049355.1 Roseateles sp. P5_E11
GCCTTGACGGCCTCCACCAGGCAGTCGGCCGCCGCCTTGACGGCCTCCACCAGGCAGTCGGCCGCCAGCTTGACGTTCTCGACCACCTCGTCCTCGACGTTGGACATGCTGGAGGAGTAGGGCAGGCTCATGCCCAGGGCCTCGAAGGCCGAGCTCATGGTGTTGGCCGTGTACATGCCGCCGCAGGAGCCGCTGCCGGGGATGGCGCGCTTCTCGATCTGGCAGAAATCTTCCTCGCTCATCTTGCCGGCGCTGAACTGGCCCACGGCCTCGAAGACGCTGACGATGTTGAGGTCCTGGCCCTTGTAGTGGCCGGGCTTGATGGTGCCGCCGTAGATGTAGATGGCCGGCACATTGGCGCGCAGCATGCCCATCATGCCGCCGGGCATGTTCTTGTCGCAGCCGCCGATGACCATCACGCCGTCCAGCCACTGGCCGCCCACGCAGGTCTCCACGCAGTCGGAGATGACCTCGCGCGACACCAGGCTGTACTTCATGCCCTCGGTGCCCATGGCCATGCCGTCGGAGATGGTCGGCGTGCCGAACAGCTGGGCGTTGGCGCCGGCGGCCTTGAGGCCGATGACGGCGGCGTCGGCGAGCTTTTGCAGGCCGGAGTTGCAGGGCGTGATGGTCGAGTGGCCGTTGGCGATGCCGATCATCGGCTTGCCGAAGTCGCTCTCCTGGTAGCCCATGCCGTAGTACATGGAACGGTTGGGCGCACGGGCAACGCCCTCGGTGATGTTCTTGCTACGGCGGTTGAAGCTCATGACGGTCTCCTGGAGAAGCCGGCAGTTTGGCGCGCCTGAGTTTGCTTTTCAAATATATTGTTCACTCTGAATTGATATGCGTGGTGAATCAATGATCGAACTGCGCCCCCTCCAGCAATTCCTCGCCGTGGCCGAGCTGCTGCACTTCGGCCGTGCCGCCGAGCGCYTGCACATGAGCCAGCCGCCGCTRACCCAGGCCGTGCGCAAGCTGGAGGTCCAGCTCGGCGTGCAGCTCTTCGAGCGCAGCAGYCGCAGCGTGCGACTGACGCCGGCGGGAGCGGCGCTGCAGGCGTCGGCGCGCAAGCTGCTGCTTGAGGCCGCAGCGCTGCCGGCCGAGGTGAGGGCGGTTGCCGACGGCCTGGCCGGCCGGTTGCGGCTGGCCTTTGTGTCGACGGTCGGCTTTGGCGGCCTGCCGCAATGGCTGCGCTCGTTTCGCGAGGCCTGCCCGCAGGTGGCCCTGGCGCTGCGCGAAGCGACGCTGGACGTGCAGCTGCGCGAGTTCGAGGCCGGCAGCATCGACGCCGGCTTCGTCATCCACACGCCGGGCGCCGCGCCGGCTGGCTTCCAGCGCCTGTCCATCGGCGTCGAGCCGCTGGTGCTGGCCCTGCCCAGCAGCGATGAAACACCCACAGACCTCCAATGCCGCGCGGCGCCGCTGGTGATCTTTCCGCGCGAGGTGGCGCCGTCGCTCTACGACGCCATCCTGGCCCACCACGGTGCGGCTGGCGTGGCCCAGGAGGCCATCCAGATGCAGACCATCGTCAACCTCGTGTCCGCCGCCATCGGCGTGGCCTGGGTGCCGGCCAGCCTGCAGGGCCTGCAACGGGCCGGCGTGACCTACCGGGCCTTGCCCGGTGCACCGCAGGTCGAGACCAGCCTGATCTGGCGCGCCGACGCGCCGCCCGTCGTCGCGCGCTTCGTCGAGCACGTGCGCACCCATGCCTGAAGTCATGCGTAAAAACCCGTGTCGCCGTGGATGCTGCTGCAACGTTAACGAATTCACACTCTGGAGACCCCTGCATGACCCTTCGCCTGCTCCCCCTCGCCCTGGCCCTGCTGGCCGGCGCCGCCCAGGCCGACCTGCTCAAGGACCCGCAATGGCAGGCGTGGCTGGATGCCGGCAAGACCGCCGACCTCGTGCGCGCCGCCAAAGCCAAGGGTGATGACGACCAGGCCGCTGTCGCTCTCGCCATGGCCGCCGTCGACGACAACGACGGTGCCCGGTTGGAGGCAGCCATCCCTGCCTTGCAAAACTGCTCAGAGAAGCGCCCGCAGGCCGTCTGCAGCTATGCCCTTGGGCGTGTCTACGGCCAGCAGGCCATGGCGGCCAGCGTCTTCAAGATGCCTGGCCTGGCGAGCAAGACCAAGGAGCAGTTCGCCAAGGCCGTCGAGCTCGATCCGGCGCTGTTCGAGGCACGCAGCGGCCTGACGCAGTTCTATCTGATGGCCCCGGGCTTTGCCGGCGGCAGCGTGCCCAAGGCCAAGGAGCTGGCCGCGGAGGCGCAGCCGCGCCAGCCCGAGCAGGCCAAGGTGCTGCGCGCCATGCTCGCCATGAACGACAAGGATTGGGCCGGCGCCGAGCGCGAGTTGGCCAGCGCCAAACCGGGCGACGACCGCACGGTGGTCCGCGAGCTGCGCGGCCAGTGGACGCGCCTGGGTTTCGAGTTCATGGAGCAGAAGAACCTGCCCAAGGCCCGCGGCATCTTCGAGGCCCTGCAGCGCGACTATCCCGGCCACGCCGCCGGCCCCTATGGCCTGGGCCGTGTGCTGACGGAGCAGGGCCAGCTCGATGAAGCAGTCAAGGCCTTCGAGCGCGCGCGGGCCCTGGAAGGTGCGGAGCGCATGCCCATCGACCATCGCCTGGGCCAGGCCCTGATCGCCAAGGGCGACAAGGCCGGTGCCAGGGCGGCGCTCGAGCGCTTCGTGCAGAACAAGCGCGCCAATCCGCGCAACGTCGACGAGGCGAAAAAGCTGCTGGCCGACCTGGCCTGACGGGGCGGGAGGAGGGCGCTGGCTATGATGCCGGCCGCTCTTCTTCCCATCGAGCCATGCTGGTTCATCCTCAGTTCGACCCCATCGCCGTCCACATCGGTTCCGGTGGCATCCATTGGTATGGCATCACCTACCTGATCGCCTTTGGCCTCTTCCTGTGGCTGGCTACGCTGCGCTCGCGCATGCCCCAGCATGCAGCCGTGGGCTGGACCAAGCGGGACGTGGACGACGTGCTGTTCTACGGCGTGCTGGGCGTCGTGCTGGGCGGACGGCTGGGGTACTGCTTCTTTTACAAGCCCGGTTACTACGTCCATCACCTGACCGAGATCATCCGGGTCTGGGATGGCGGCATGTCTTTCCACGGCGGCCTGCTCGGCGTGCTGCTGGGCCTGTACCTGTTCGGGCGCCGTCGCGGCCGCAGCTTCTTCGAGGTGTCAGACCTGATCGCGCCCTGCGTGCCGACCGGCATCATGGCCGTGCGC
>NZ_JBFUMO010000621.1:0-3226 GCF_054049355.1 Roseateles sp. P5_E11
CAGCTGCTCTATCCAGTTGAGCTACGGGCAGACAGAACAGGTGATTATCAGATCAGCACGCCGATGATCGCGTCGCCGATGCCCATCAGGGCGGCGCCGGAGATCAGCCCGGCGCAGATGGGCTCCATGCCTTCGACCCAGATGCGGTGGCCGCGGGAGTCGGCGGGGGCGTTCTTGTACTTCTTGGCCATGTACCAGAACATCAGCGCGCCGACGAACATCATGAAGGTGGCTTGCGGCGGCAGCGTGACGCCCAGGCCGATGGCTACGGCCGACAGGCCCGATTTGCCCTTGGTGACGATGCGCGCCACCTCGATGGCGACGGCCGCCAGGGCGGCAACGGCCATGGAGATCAGCGCCGAGGTGGGCAGGCTCTTCAGCCCCTTGGCGATGATGTCGGCCACGCCCTTCCATTGCAGCGCCGCGGGGAAGCCGAACTGGTCGGACACCATGTTCGCGGCGCTGGCTGCGCCGTTGGCGTCGGGCTTGATGAACAGCAGGAAGAACAGCGGCACGCAGACCAGCACGCCGGCCAGGTTGCCGATGATGTGGCCGATGGCCTGGTGGCGCGGCTTGCCGCCGAGCATGTAGCCGGGCTTGATGTCGGACAGCAGGTTGGCCGCGTTGGAGGCGATCTCGGCCGTCATGCCGGCAGGCAGCAGGTTGGAGCCGGGGTTCGTACGGTCCAGCGCGCCCATCGTGAACTGGGTGATCTTGGACAGCGAGCCGGTCGGCGTCCACGACGTCAGCGCCATGGAGTTGGTGCAGATCACCGTCAGCACGAAGATCAGCGGCAGCGACACGATGGCCAGCCACAGCGGCACGCCGAAGAAGGCGTGCGTGGCGTAGCAGCCCATCAGGCTGACGACGGGCACGCCAATCCAGCTGATCCACAGCGGCACCTCGATGTCCTTGAGCAGGTCACTCTTGGGTTCCGCCTTGGCCGCGATCTGCGCCGGCGTCTTGCGCTTGAACGCACTCGTGAAGATCTCGGGCTTGGCCAGCAGCGACACCAGGGCGCCCACGACCATCATCGTCACGCCCCACCACAGCGACCATTGGTTGACGATCTCCACGCGGTTCAGCGGGATCAGCACGCCATTGGCGCCCAGGCGCGGCGCGATGTCACCGGCCTGGATCATCAGCGGCGCCAGGATCACGAAGTTGACGATCACGCCGACAAAACAACTCGCCGCCACCGCGAGGCCCATCAGGCCCCCGGTGCCGATCAACGCGGCGTCCACCACCAGGCGCAGGCCCAGGGTGCGGAAGTCCGTTCCCAGGATGCTGGGAATGAAGCCGTGCGCCTTGACGGCCCAGGCGTAGTAGTAGTCGTCGATGCGCTCGTGCAGATGCCAGGGCTCCGTCATGCCGGCCCACTTGTCCATGGCCAGCAGCTTGAACTGGATCAGCTTCATCCAGCCCTCGCCGCAGATGCCCTGTAGCAGCGCCGCGCCGCCCGCCACCCAGCCCAGCAGCTTGGCCTTGAACATGCCCTCGCTGCCCTTGCCGTGGTACAGCGAATCCAGCACCACGCCGCAGGCACGGCCTTCCGGGAAGGGGGCCTGGTCTTCATTGATGAAGCGGCGCTTCAGCGGGAAGGCCAGCAGCACGCCCACCAGCGACACCAGGAACATCCAGATGGCGATCTGCCACCACAGCGGCACATGGCCCGTCACCAGCATGTAGGCCGGCAAGCTGGAGATCAGCGCCGTGGTCACATAGCCCGACGCCGTGGCGATGGACTGGGTGCAGTTGTTCTCGAGGATGGTGTAGTCCTGGGCCAGGCCGGCTGCGTGCAGCGCTCGGAACAGCGCAAAGGCCAGGATGACCGAAGTGAGGCCAACGCCGAGGGAAATGCCCGTCTTGGCACCGATGTACAGGCCGGTGGAGGAGAGCACACCGCCGAGCAGGAAACCGGTGATACCGGAGCGCAGCGARAGCTGGGCCATGTCGCCGCGGAAGACGTTCTTGAACCACCACTCGTCCTTTTGGGCGCGTGACATGGTGGCGATCTGCTCGTCGGTCAGGTGTTGGAGTGCCATGAGATCAGGGCGGCGCTTGTGACGCGGCCTGGTTAAAGCAAAGCTGGCGATTGTCCCGGCCGACCGCTCGGTCGGACTTTGGGATATGCCCTGGGTCGAAGCCCCTGGATGCGGGGGCTCAAAAAAATACCGCCACGGCAAGGCCAGCGGCGGCGCATCGGTCAGAAGCGGGCGCATTTTGCCAGCTTTCCCGAACCGGGCCGCGCCACAATGCGGCGGCTCCAGGCATTGGCATGACAGCTCCCATTTCTCCCCTGATCCACGCACTGCGCCTGCTCAAGGCCGAACTGGCGCAGGCGCGTCATTCGCCGTCGCAACGCCAAGCAACGGCCGGGGCCTCGGCTGGCTTGGTCAATCGGGCCGCGCCACCCGCAGCCGTGACGGCATTGCAGGGGCTGACCGCCAAGCTCAAGGCCGCCCGAGCTCAAGGCGGTGACATCCCCCGCGCCAAGGCCTTGCGCCTGTTCGTCGAGGCTGCGTTGGTCGATGAACTCGGCGGCGAGTTGCAACTGGATCCGGCGCTGGAAGGCCTGGTGGAGCGCACCTGCCGGGCCATCGAGCAGGATGCCGGCAGCGCGGCCTTGTTGGACGAAGCCTTGCAGGAGCTTCAGGCCCTGGTTGACTGAGCCTCACCGGCTGGGCCGCAGGGCCTATTGCTATTCCTGGATGGCCTCGATGCCGAGTTCGCGCATCCGCTGCACATGCGCCAGCATGGTTTGCAGCTGCTCGGGGGAGTGGCCCTGCCATTGCATGACTTCGCCCGTCACCCGCAGCCCCGCCTTGCAGCGGTAGGACTTGGTTGGATTGCCGGAGAACTTGCGGTCAGTCAGGTTGGGGTCGTCTTCGATGGGGCCGGTGGGCTCCACGATGTAGATGCGGCCGCGGCCGTCGCCCACGGCCAGCTCTGCGCCCCAGATCGCTGCTTCCAGCGTCGCGGACAGATAGACGTAGTTCGCCTTCTTGTGCTGGCCGTAGTTGGATGCATAGCCAGGCTGGATCAGGTCGCCGGCCCGCAGGTCGGCCCTGGTGCCGTGATAGTAGGGCGGAGGGCTTGGGGCGTCGGTGCTTGTCATCGGGCAGTTCGGGACGAGGGCGCGGCAGTGCCCATGACAGAAGCAATCTCGTGAAGCCCCGTCACGCCTGGGCCGGCACCGCCGCCGTCCTGCGGCTCAGGCCCAGCC
>NZ_JBFUMO010000622.1:0-3223 GCF_054049355.1 Roseateles sp. P5_E11
ACGCAGGCGCGTGCCCACCTGATCGAGCGCACTTTTGAGTCGCTGGATGGCGTAAGTCGCGTCATCGTCCACGTCTACAACGCGGTCGCACCCATCATGCGCCGTGTCGTGCTCGGCACGGACGAGGACGGCATCGTCGAGCTCGCGGCCTCGCACGCCCGCCAGATCAAGGAACTGGCCGCCGCGCGGCCGGGCGTGGACTGGCGCTTCGAGTATTCGCCCGAAATGTTTTCTGGCACCGAGCTGGCCTTCAGCAAGCGTGTCGTCGATGCGGTGACGGCGGTCTGGCAGCCGACGCCCGAGCGCAAGTGCATCATCAACCTGCCGTCCACCGTCGAGCACAGCACGCCCAATATCTTCGCGGACATGATCGAGTGGATGCACCGCAACCTGGCGCGCCGCGAATCCATCGTGCTGTCCGTGCACCCGCACAACGACCGCGGTACCGGCACGGCGGCTGGCGAGTTCGCGTTGATGGCGGGCGCTGACCGCGTCGAGGGCTGCTTGTTCGGCAACGGCGAGCGCACCGGCAACGTCGACCTCGTCAACATCGCGCTCAACCTTTACACCCAGGGTGTGGACCCGCAGCTCGATTTCTCCGACATCGACGAGGTACGCCGCTGCGTCGAGCATTGCACGCAGATCCCTGTGCATCCGCGCCACCCTTACGTGGGCGACCTCGTCTACACCTCCTTCTCGGGCTCCCACCAGGACGCCATCAAGAAAGCCTTCGCAGCCCGCCGGGAGGGGGAGATTTGGGACATGCCCTATCTCCCCGTCGACCCCAAGGACCTGGGCCGCAGCTATGACGCCGTCATCCGCGTGAACAGCCAGTCAGGCAAGGGCGGCATCGCCTATCTGCTGGAAGCGGAATACGGCCTGGAGCTGCCGCGGCGCCTGCAGATCGAGTTCAGCCAGGTCGTACAACGCGTCATGGACGACGCCGGCAAGGAACTGACGGCCGCAGACATCTTTGCCATCTTTGAACGCGAGTACGGCATCGGTGACGCTGGCGCGGCCGTCGTGCAGCCGCAGATGACCGAAGTAGCGGGCGGCGCGATGCGCCTGTCGGCCGAAATCGTGTTGGGTGGCTGGATGGGCCATGTGCAGGGAGAGGGCAACGGTCCCATCGATGCCTTCGTCAACGCGCTGTCGACACGCCTGGGCCAAGAGGTCCGTGTGCTGGACTACCACGAGCATTCGATCGGCAGCGGCGCCGATGCGCGCGCGGTGGCCTATCTGGAGCTTCGCGTGGGCGACGTGACTCGCCACGGCGTCGGCATTGATGGCAGCATCGTGCGTGCGTCCATGCAGGCCATCCTGTCCGGCCTGTCTCGCGCACCGGTGGCCGTGCCCCAGATTCGAGAGGAAAACGTGCGATGACCGACAAACTGATCATCTTCGACACCACGCTGCGCGATGGTGAGCAATCGCCCGGCGCGTCCATGACGCGCGAGGAGAAGCTGCGCATCGCCCGCCAACTGGAGCGCATGAAGGTCGACATCATCGAGGCCGGTTTCGCGGCATCGAGCAATGGTGACTTCGAGGCGGTCAAGGCCATTGCCGCGGCGGTCAAGGACAGCACGGTCTGTTCACTGGCCCGCGCCAACGACCGTGACATCTCACGAGCGGCCGAAGCGCTGGCACCTGCTCACCGGGCTCGCATCCACACCTTCATCGCCACCAGCGAACTCCACATGGAGAAGAAGCTGCGCATGACCCGCGAGCAGGTGCTGGAGCAGGCCATGCTGGCGGTGCGCTTCGCGCGCAACCTGTGCGGCGACATCGAGTTCTCGCCCGAGGACGGCTACCGCTCCGACATCGACTTTCTCGCCCGAGTCTGCGAGGCCGTCATCAAGGAAGGCGCCGGCACCATCAACATCCCCGACACGGTGGGCTATGCCATTCCCGAGCTCTATGGYGACTTTCTGCGCCGCCTGCGCGAGAAGGTGCCCAACTCCGACCAGGCCATCTGGAGCGTGCACTGCCACAACGACCTGGGCATGGCGGTCGCCAATTCCCTGGCCGGCGTGAAGATTGGCGGCGCTCGCCAGGTGGAATGCACCATCAACGGCCTGGGCGAGCGCGCCGGCAACTGTTCGCTCGAAGAGGTCGTCATGGCCGTCAAGACGCGGCGCGACTATTTCGGCCTGGATGTCGGCCTCGACACGTCGCAGATCGTGCCGGCCTCCAGGCTGGTATCGCAGACGACCGGCTTCGTCGTGCAGCCCAACAAGGCCGTCGTCGGCGCCAACGCCTTCGCGCACGCCTCAGGCATCCACCAGGACGGCGTGCTGAAGGCGCGCGACACCTATGAAATCATGCGCGCCGAGGATGTGGGCTGGGCGGCCAACAAGATCGTGCTGGGCAAGCTGTCTGGYCGCAATGCCTTCAAGGCGCGGCTGCAGGAGCTTGGCATCCAGTTGGAGAGTGAAGCCGAGGTCAATGCGGCCTTCCAGCGTTTCAAGGATCTGGCCGACCGCAAGAACGAGATCTTCGATGAGGACATCGTTGCCCTCGTGATGGACGAGTCGGTCATCAACGACGCCGAGCACTACCGCCTGCTGTCGCTCGCCCAACGCAGCGAGACCGGGGAGCGCCCGCACGCAGCCATCGTCTTCGCCGTGGGGCTCCAGGAGCATCGCGCGGAAAGCGACGGCAACGGTCCGGTCGACGCGACGCTGCGCGCCATCGAGTCGGTCGTGCAGTCGGGGGCAGAGATGCTGCTGTATTCCGTCAACGCGATCACGGGTGGCAGCACGGAGTCACAGGGTGAGGTGACGGTGCGGCTGCAGCATGCCGGTCGGGTGGTGAACGGGGTCGGCGCCGACCCCGACATCATCGTGGCGTCGGCCAAGGCCTACTTGAGCGCACTGAACAAGCTGCAGAGCAAGGCCGAGCGCGTGGCAGCCCAAGGCTAGCCCGCCGTCGCGCCCAGAAGCGTCGAGTTTTTTGACAGTCGCAGCGCGGCATTGGCAGCGTCCTTTGCTAAACCGTTGATCGCTCTGAGTTTTTCCATCAATCTTGTGGATGGTCCGGAAATTGCGTGACGTCGGCGTCCGCATCCGAAACCCTGGAGTACCCATGTCGTCGATCGCCCGCCTTCTGAAAGCCTTCACCCTCTCCGTCGGTATCTTGGCTGGTAGTTTGGCTGGTGCAGCGCCCACGATCAGCTATTCGGGCGGCGTTGCAGTCGGCATCCAGGACCTGGAGGTCGATGGCC
>NZ_JBFUMO010000623.1:0-3206 GCF_054049355.1 Roseateles sp. P5_E11
GTTGAGGGTGTCGTCATCCGTCTTGAACCCGATGGTCCAAGGCGAGAAGATGTCGATGCGATTGAAGCCGTAATTCCAGTTACCCGGGGTCCACCTGCTCTCGGGAAGGTGCAGTGAAGAAACGAGAGACAACCCGTCGTCGGAGACCTTGCTGTAGCACCAGTTCTCCACACTTGTGCCATCGTCGGCATTGGCGTTACACCGCTCCCAGCCCGCGGCCAGAGTGCTGCTCCAGGGGTTGACGGACACACGACCGCCTTGCCAGGTTCTGTAGGACTCCGTCCAGCCGACGCTGCTGCCTGGCGCAAACCCACTAGACACCAACAGCGGGTCGGCGAGCACCTGAAGCTTCTCAGAAGTGCCCGCTGCGCTGGACAGGGTCACCGCGCAGCTACCCTTGGCGGTCAGACGAAGCTCATTGCCGGCCACCGTGCAAACCGTGGGCGTGGTGCTTGCGTACGTCAGGGCGTTGCCATTGGCATCGACCGTGCCCAGCACGACTGTTTGAGTCGCGCCGCCCAACGGAACCACCGCGGGCGGCAAGGCGCCGATTTCAATGAAGGCCTGCCCCTCGGGCATGGCTGTGTATGAGTCATTTTCCGCCGCCGTCACCCCAAGCGTGCAGAACCCTTGCTGCAGGACTTTCAGCGTCGTGCCGCTGACCGTGCAAACCTCGGGCGTCTTCGTCGCCGTGTAGGTTGCCGGCATGCCAGCGTCAGTTTTGTCTGGCAGCGTGATGTTGACGGGAGCCGCTCCGCGCAGAACGATGCCCACCGGCACCAGCGGGCGTTGTGCATGCTTCAACACGACGAACACTTGGCTCGTATCGTCTGCAGCAGCCCATACGGTGCCGTCCGAGCCAACGCCGCCGGGTTGGCTCGCGATGACCAGGCAGTCTCCTGCAGCCACCAGGGTCACCTGTTTGTCCGCCACCGTGCAGGTGGTGGGCGTGCCGGTACGGAAGCTGACCGGCAACCCGGAAGTGGCTGTTGCGGACAACGCGGTCGGGCCGTTCAACAAGGTGTTGCCGCCCGGATATTTGAAGCTGATGGCCTGGAAGCGCCCCTCAGACCCTCCACCACTATCTCCGCCCCCTCCGCCCCCGCAGGCGGCCAAAAAAGCGCATGCCGCTACAGCGGTCAACTTCTTGGCGTGTGGAATCGACTTTTTCGTCACGTTCTGTCTCCTTTTCTGAAATAACTGGTAGCTGCTCAACTGYAGAACTTGCAGCGAGAGCGCTCCTTTGAGCTCGGGCCCGTCTCGCCGAACCCAAGCCATTTGGTTCGGGCGTTGAACGAACTATTTCCGAGTAAAAAAGCCCCCCATCGGCGTGCTTGTTCACCGTGGTTGGGTCTCATCCACCCCAGCCGAACGGTGGCGGAGGATGTGAATTCGAGGCAGCCCTTCACACGGCCGGTCCTAGCCCCAGAACCACCGCCCGAGGTGCGCACGGCACCTCCAAGGACACGCAGTTCGGCCATCCGGGGGCTTACGGTGAGGTCAAACATGGGCTGGTCCGTTGGACGTGGCTGGCGGCAGAGGACGCCGGCCGTATGGGGCTGGTTCCGCTCCAAAGCCACCAAATCGCGCTTGATTCGACGCCGAATCAACCGGAGAAAATAATTGCGGCAAATGCCGCGCGAGCATCATATTTCGATCGACCGTCGAACTAATTAGGGAAAACCCATCGGCGACGCAGGCCCAACATCCCGTTCGGGGCGTGAAATCACACGAGCCCGACCGACCCTCTTTGGGCGCCGAAGCAGGGATCACGCCCATGCGAGCGCCGCCTCGGTGGAGGGCTCGGTCGGTTCGCCGATCCAGCGCCTATGGGAAGACTGGAGGTGATGGCACATCTGCGCCGCCGCAGCTTGCGGATTGCGCGATTTGAGCGCCCGAAGGATCGCCTCATGTTCGTCCAGGGCAGACCGCCAACTGCGCTCCGTTTCCACGCGCACACTCATCTGCGCTGAAATCGGGCTATGCCGACTGTCGAACAGTGCACCGACCATTCCAACCAGCACGGAATTCCCGCCCTGTTCGGCGATGCTGAGATGAAATCGTCGGTCAGCCTCGACTGGCTTATATCCTCTGGCGAGCCCATCCCGCATCGCCTCAAGAGCCTCCTCGACACGATGCAGCCCTAACGTACTGACGCGAGCGGCGGCGAGCGTGGCCACCGCGCTCTCCAGTACAACTCGCGCTTGCAGCAGTTCCTCCGGGCTGTCCCCCAAGCTCAGCGCAGAAGTTTCGCTGCGACGGCCAGACGGGCAGACGTAGATGCCCGATCCGCCGCGAATCTCGATGCGCCCGTCTATCTCCAGCGCGATCAGCGCTTCACGGAGGGAGGGCCGCGACACGCCGAGTAGCGAGGCCAGATCGCGCTCACCGGGAAGCCGTGCGCCTTCGACCAGGCCCTCGGCTTCTATCAGCGCCCTGATCCGATCGGCGATCTGCTCGTACAAGCGACGGGGCTCGACGCTCCGATGATGAAATGACATGGCCTCCGTGAACTCCTATTTCTGAAATAACTGGCAGCCGCTCAAACTGCAGAACTTGCAGCGAAGTTTTCGGCGAGTTTGGTCACCATGGCTGGGGGCCATCCAGTCCGGCCCATCGGTGGCAGGGATGTGAATTCGGGCCAGCCCTCCACGTGGTCGGTCCTAGCCGCAGAACTACCGCCTGGTGTGCGCACGACGCCTCCAAGGGCATGCGGGTTGGCCAGCCGGGCGCTAGGGGTGAGGTCAAACATGGGCTGGTCCGCCTGACAAAAGAGTGCGTTGGACGCGGCTGGCGGCGGAAACCGGCGGCTGTACGCTGCTGGTTCCGCTCCAAACCACCTAATTGGGCTTGATTCGGCGCCGAATCAATCGGCGAAAATAATTGCGACAATGCCGTGCCGTCATCATAGTTCGATCGGCCGTCAAACTAATTAGGGGAAACCCATCGGCGCCGCGGGGTCCACGTGTCGGCGCACAAGGGACCGCAGCGACGCATTGAGAGCGCCGAGTGTTGTCGCCGACGGAAAACTGAGCCACTGGCTCAAAGTTCGGTCGGCGACAACATCACAACTGGTGGCGTCAACAGCACCAGCGCGCCTACTCGACAGTCACACTTTTTGCCAGGTTACGTGGCTTGTCGACGTCTGTTCCCCGCGCGCATGCCGTGTGATATGCCAGCAGCTGCAGCGGCACGACGTGCAGGAT
>NZ_JBFUMO010000624.1:0-3199 GCF_054049355.1 Roseateles sp. P5_E11
GCGATGCGCTTGCGTTCGCGCTCGGTGACCTGCTCGAGCTTTTGCTCGGCGAGCTGGGCGTGGCTGCGCTCGACCTCGGCGATGCGCTCGGACATGCGCTGCTCGATGGCTGCGATGCGCTTCTCGGCGTCCAKTCGCGCGTGGGCGACGCTGTTCACCAGTTGCAGTCCCAGGCCCAGCATCAGCACCGGCAGCATCAGGTTCAGCCAGGGCGCGGCGGATGACCACAGCGGTTCACTGGCAGCGGCCAGCAACCGCTCGGCGACCAGGGCAGCCATGGTCGGCAGCAGCAGGGCGGCCATCAGCACGAACTCCCGCGACAGGGCCTCGTCGGCGCTCGTCTTCAGGCGCTCGCGGCGCAGCCACAGCGCCCAACCCATGGCGGCCACCAGCTCCAGRCTCAACACCGCCTGCCAGACCGAGCCGAGGATGCCGACCTGGCCACCCGCGAGCAGCAGGCTGGCCGGCACAACGAGGCATTGGATCAACAGCGCATGGTCGATCCAGCTGCGTTTCCAGTTCATCTGCCGCAGCAGGTATTGAACGCCGCACAGCACGAGCAGGGTCAGCAGCAGCGGCCGCAAGCCCGCGGCGCTGGGGGCGGCGGCGGCGCGCAGCACGACCCAGCTCAGCATCATGCCGATGAGAAAACTCGCCGGCCGTTCGCGGTGGTGCAGGCTGGAGACGAGGCCGATGACGGTCGCCATCAGGGCCAGCATGGCAGCAAGCCAGCCGCGCAAGGTGGCCGTCCAGTCCGGCCCGGCGAAGCCTTGAGCCTGCGCTACGGCCGGGCAGAGTAGGGCGGCTGAAAGCAGCAAAAAAAGAGGCAGGCGCCGAGCCCTGGAGGCCCTCGGCGCAATCGGTGACGTCATGGAGCGGCATTGTGCGTGAGCGCCTGTTCTGCGCAGGCCGGGAATGCACCAGCGGCCAGCCTCTTTGCACGGAGCCGGCGACAATCCCCGTCCACTTCCTTTCAGCCCCATCGTGATCCTGCGCTTCACCCTTGAACCGGTCGACAACACGCGCCTGGCCCGCGTCTGTGGCAGCCTGGACACCCATCTGCGTGAGATCGAGGCGGCCATCGGCGTGAAGATCTCGCGCCGCGACGCCGAGTTCCGCGTCGACGGGCCCAAGACAGCTGCCGAGCGCGCCAGGACCCTGCTCGAAGGACTTTACGAGCGCGCCAGGCGGCCGCTGTCAGCCGAAACGCTGCAATTGGCCCTCGYCGAGGCCAAGGCGCCAGATCCTGTTTCGGCCGCCAGCCCGGGCGACGGCGATGCGCTGGTGCTGCGTACCCGCCGCGCCGACCTGTCGGCCCGCACACCGCGCCAGCACCAGTACCTGCAGCAGATCCTGTCGCACGACATCACTTTCGGCCTCGGCCCGGCGGGCACCGGCAAGACCTTCCTGGCCGTGGCGTGTGCGGTGGACGCGTTGGAGCGCTCGACGGTGCAGCGCATCATCCTGACCCGGCCCGCCGTCGAGGCCGGGGAGCGCCTGGGCTTCTTGCCCGGCGACCTGACGCAAAAGGTCGACCCCTATCTGCGCCCCCTGTACGACGCCCTCTATGACCTGCTGGGCTTCGACCGGGTGACCAAGGCCTTCGAGAAGGGGCAGCTGGAGGTCGCGCCGCTGGCCTTCATGCGCGGCCGCACCTTGAACCACGCCTTCGTCATCCTCGACGAGGCGCAGAACACGACGCCCGAGCAGATGAAGATGTTCCTGACCCGCATCGGCTTTGGCAGCCGCTGCGTCGTCACCGGCGACACCAGCCAGATCGATCTGCCGCGGGGAACGCAATCCGGCCTCATCGACGCCGAGCATGTGCTGGCCCGGGTCAAGGGCATTGCGATGACACGCTTCACAAGCGCCGACGTCGTTCGCCACCCGCTGGTGGCGCGCATCGTCGAGGCCTACGAAGCGCGCGCCAAGCGCGAAGCACGCGACCTATGAAACCAGAGCTGAGCCTGTCCCTGCAATTTGCCGACCCGCGCCACCGCGCGCTGCTGCCGCGCCACAAGGTGCAGCGATTCATCCGCGCGGCGCTGGAGCTGCCGGGCGAGATCGCCGTGCGCATCGTCGACGCCGAGGAAGGGCAGGCACTGAACCGCGAGTACCGTGGCAAGGACTACGCCACCAATGTGCTGACCTTCGACTACGCTCACGAGCCCGTCGTCGGCGCCGACCTGGTCATCTGCGCCGAGGTCGTCGAACGTGAGGCGGCCGAGATGGGCGTCCCGCTGCTCGACCACTACGCCCACATGCTCGTGCACGGCACCCTGCATGCCCAGGGCTATGACCACGAGGCCGACGACGAGGCCGAGGCGATGGAAGCGCGCGAGGCGGAAATCCTGACCGGCCTGGGCTTCTCCGACCCCTACCGACGCGGCTGAGGCTGCAACCCCTTCTAGGGGTATTTCGCTGTGGAAACCGGTGGCGGTGGCGAGTATTTTTGTACTTCGCCTGTCATCGGAGGCTCCCATGCTGAAGTCGATCCGCGCCCTTGCGACCGCCGCCGCGCTGATTTGCGCAGGAAGCGCGGGCGCCGTGTCGATTGCCGGCGTCGACATCCCGCTGGGCCAGATCTTCGCGGTCACCCAGACCTACCAGAACGTGCCACTGGCCGTCGGCGACACGCTGAGCGGCTACGGCAAGATCGATTCCATCAACTCTGCGGCGGTCTCCGGCCTGTGCTCGGGCTGCGAGCTGACGTACGTCTTCGGCGGCTACGCGGTCTCGTCGATCAGCGCCAGCGAAGTGCGCTTCAGCGGTGGCTGGCTCAAGGTCTATGCCGGCTTTGGCGCCAACAACGACTTCACGACCGGCAACGCCGGGGGTTCGGCGGGTGACCTGGCCGAAGCGTCCAATGGCACGCTCTTCCTGTCCCTCATGGGCCATGCCGTCGACGCCGCAGGCAACACCTTTATCGCCACCGGCCTGGGCATCGGCACGGCCAGCCCGACCGGCTTCAGCACGGGCCTGCTGGATGTGGACACGGCGGCCGGCGGCGCGGCCAACGCCTACTTCAACAGCAATGGCGTGGCGGCCCTGTTCGGTGGCGGTGCGGCCGATGCGCAGCTCGGTTCTTCCTTCTCCGCCCTGGCGCCGCTGTATCCGTCCGAGTGCCCCGGCGGTTCGGCCTGCCTGCGCGGAAGTTCCAGCGTTCTTGCAACGGTGGCAGCCGTGCCCGAGCCCGAGA
>NZ_JBFUMO010000625.1:0-3182 GCF_054049355.1 Roseateles sp. P5_E11
GCGTTCGAGTCGCTCGGCCGCACGCGTCAGTACGCATGGATCCTGAAGCTGCTGACGGCGCGCGATGAACGGGCCAGACAGGTGCAGCTCGCGAAGCTGATCGACACCCTCGAGGGGGCTTGCGCGACCGTTGAACGCGGCACCAGCTAGGCCCGCGGTGCTGTGGCGCAACCGTCGTGCACGGGCCGCCAGCCAAACACGCGCCAACGCTCTGCGAATAAGCATCCCCGCTTTCCTTCGTTCCGCGAGGAAGGCGGTTTCCCTATCGTGCAAGGCATCAACCGACACCGGCCGCCATGCACATCACCAGCCTCTCAGCCAGCCCCAGCGAACGCTCGCGCTCCGCCTGGCTCACGCAGTTCGCGCTGACGCGCCTGGAAGGCCGCGCCACGCATCACGACGACATCCTCGTGCGCGAGCTGCCCGCCGCAGCGCTGCTGACGGCGGACGTGCAGGACCGGGCGATAGCCGCCGCCGTGCAGGCCGTCGAGCAGGCCGACCTGGTCGTCGTCGGCACACCCATCTACAAGGCGGCCTACAGCGGCCTGCTCAAGGTCTTCCTCGATCTGCTCCCGCCCGATGCGCTGCGAGGCAAGGTCGTGCTGCCGCTGGCCACGGGGGGCAGCGCGGCTCATTTCCTGGCACTGGACTATGCCCTCAAGCCCGTGCTGTCGGCCCTGGGCGCCCGCCATGTGCTCGACGGCGTATTCGCCACTGACGCTCAATTGCGCCGTCATGAGGCCGGCGGCTTCGTGCCGGAGCCCGATCTGATTGCACGGCTGGACCGTGCCCTCGCTCCGCTGACGCCACGAATGCGGAACTCGCCAGAGCCCACTCAGCTGTCGACGCCGCAAGGCCAGCTTCACCACCGCTTGTCTCCTCGCCTCCCGCACGGGACCGGCGACTTCATCCCGGCGCTCGGGCGCTGATCGGGTGCGCCCGAGCGCCGGGATCTTTTTGCACAGGACGCTCTTCATGCTTTTCCGCTCTCTTCGACATGTCCTTCGCTGGACCGCGCCGCTGCTGATCGCGGCCACCAGCCTGCACGCTTCTGCCCAGACAACGTTACGCATCGGCTTCCAGAAATCCGCCAGCCTGTTGACGCTGCAGAAGTCCTCGGGCTCGCTCGAGAAGAAGCTCAGCTCCCTCGGCGTCGCCGTGAAGTGGGTGGAGTTCCCGGCCGGCCCGCAGTTGCTCGAGGGCCTGAACGTCGGTGCCGTCGACGTGGGCTTTGTCGGCGAGGCGCCGCCCATCTTTGCGCAGGCCGCCGGCGCACGCTTCGTCTACATCGGCTTTGATCCCGCCGCGCCCGAAGCCGAAGCCATCGTCGTGCCCAAGGATTCCGCCATCAGGACGCTGGCCGACCTGAAGGGCAAGAAGATCGCGCTGAACAAGGGCAGCAACGTGCACTACCTGCTCGTGAAGGCGCTGGAGAAGCAAGGCTTGAAGTACAGCGACGTGCAGCCCGTCTACCTGCCGCCGGCCGACGCCCGTGCCGCCTTCGAGCGAGGTGCGGTGGATGCCTGGGTGATCTGGGACCCCTTCCTCGCCGCCGTCGAAAAGCAGAGCGGTGCGCGCCTGCTGCAGGACGGCCGCGGCCTGGTCAACAACTACGCCTATTACCTGGCCGAGCGTGGCTTCGCGCAGCAGCACCCGCAGGTCATCCAGGCGCTGTTCGATGACAACCAGGCCCAGGCCGCCTATGTAAAGGCCAACGTCAAGGCCGCAGCGGCTGTCATCGCGCCGCTGCAGGGACTGGAGCCCGAGGTCGTCGAGAAGAGCCTGACGCGCTACCAGTTCGGCGTGAAGCCGCTGACCCCGGCCGTCGCCGCCGAGCAGCAAAAGATCGCCGATGCCTTCCACGCCCTCGGCCTGATTCCCAAGCCCATCCGCGTCGCCGACGCGCTGCCCGCCACCACCGTTGCGGAGGCCACGCGATGAGCGCCCACGCCACGCGCCGTGCGGCCATCGCCATCCTGGCCACGACGGCCGCCGTCTGGACGCGCGCCAAGGCCGACGCACCCACGCAACTTCGCATTGGCTTCCAGAAGGGCTCGCTCAACCTCGCCCTGCTGAAGAGCTACGGCCTGCTGGAGCAGCGTTTGCCTGGCACCCGCATCCAGTGGACCGAGTTCCCCGCCGGCCCGCAGTTGCTGGAGGCCCTGGCACTGGGCAGCGTCGACCTCGGCGCCACCGGCGACGCGCCACCGGTGTTCGCGCAGGCCGCGGGCAAAGACGTTGTCTACGTGGGCGCCGAGCCGCCCAAGCCGGACAGCTCGGCCGTCCTCGTCAAGCCCGATTCGCCGCTGAAGACGCTGGCCGACCTGAAGGGCCGACGCGTGGCCCTGCAAAAGGGCAGCAGCGCCCACTTCCTGACCGTGCAGGCCGTGAAGAAGGCTGGTTTGGCCTGGGCCGACATCCAGCCCATCTACCTGCCGCCGGCCGACGCTCGCGCTGCCTTCGAGCGCGGCTCGGTGGACGCGTGGGCCGTGTGGGACCCCTACTACGCCGCCGCCGAGATCAGCGGCGAGCTGCGCGCGCTGGCTACCAGCCGCGGCCTGACGAGCAACAACACCTTCTACTTGGCGTCGCGCGCGCTGAGCCAGCAACCGGCCCTGGTGAAGACACTGTTCCAGGCCCTGACCGACACCGACACGCGCGTGCGCACCGATCGCAAGGACGCGGTGCAGCGCTATGCCGAATTCGCCGGCCTGCCCGTGGCCATCGTGCAGCGCATGGTTGAGCGCCGCGGTGCCGCGCCCGTCGGTCCGCTGACGCCCGACCTGGTCCGCGAGCAGCAACAGGTGGCCGACGCCTTCGCCGAGCTCGCGCTGATCCCCCGCCCCATCCGCGTTGCCGATGCCATTGCACAGGTGAAAGCATGAAGATCTTCTGGTTCATCCCCACCCACGGCGACAGCCGCTATCTCGGCACCACGCGCGGCGCGCGCGTGGCCGACCACGCCTACTTCAAGCAGATCGCCATTGCCGCCGACAGCCTCGGCTACGAGGGTGTGCTGCTGCCCACTGGCCGCAGCTGCGAAGACTCGTGGATCGTCGCGGCCAGCCTCATCGACGCCACCAAGAACCTGAAGTTCCTTGTCGCGCTGCGGCCCGGCCTCGTCGCGCCGTCGCAGAGCGCCCGCATGGCCGCCACGCTGGACCGCCTCTCGGGCGGCCGCC
>NZ_JBFUMO010000626.1:0-3168 GCF_054049355.1 Roseateles sp. P5_E11
GTCGCGGAAGACGCCGTCGAACTCCAGCGCGATGCGCTTGCCCTTCGCGGACGCAGGAACAGCGAGTTCGCGCCGGTACCAGCCGACGCTGTTCTCCGGAAAAGCCCTGCCGATGGCCTTGGAGCCGTGCGTCGTGCTGCCGCGTGCGTCGAAGGGCAGTTCCACCGCCCAGTCGTGCGGCAGGTCGACGCGGCGCCACGGCCGGTCGTCGAACTCGGCCGATGCGGGGCCGTCGCCAAAGCCGGCCTTGGCGAAGAAGAAGGCCCGCGTGCTGTGGTCGAAGTCTTGCGCCGGGTCATGCGCGTGGCCGAGCGCGAAGCGCCAGCCGTCGTCGATGCGGGTGCGCTGGCGCGGGTTGTCACTGGCTGCAGCGGGCCCTGCGCACAGCGCCAGCGCAAGCAGCCAGGTGGAAAAACGGGAGAGTTTGCTCATGGCAGCTTGGCAGCGTTGACGATGAGTTCAATGACGGCGTCCTTGCGCGCGCCAGTCTTGCGGTCGAACAGGCCGCCGGTGTCCCAGTAGACGGGCACCATGCCGTGGCGCACGGCCGAGCCGGTGATGTACTCGTTCCAGTACATGCGGTAGCGGTCCATGCCTGGGTAGGCGCGCTTCATGGCGACGGCGTATTCACCCAGCACCACCGGCACGCCCTTGTCGATGAAGGCGGCCTTCAGTGCCTGGAAGGCGGCATCGACCTGGGGCTCGTTGGCCCAGGTCACGGTGGCGGCAGGGTCGGTGGCGATCTTGCCCCACTGCCAGATCTTGCTCTTGTCGTCGATGGTGAAGGGGAAGGGGTCGTAGTAGTGCACTTCCATCATCAGCCGTGCGGGCACGGTGTCGGCGGGCAGCTTGGCGTTGCATCCCAGTGCATCGATGTGACTCGTGTTGTAGGACTGCACGATGAGGTGGCGCTTGGCGTTATTGCCGCCGGTGGCGCGCACGGTGTTGACGAAGGTCTGGTTGAAGCTGTTCTGCACCGTGCAGTTTTCGGGCGTGGGCCGGCCGTATTCCTTCTCGATGTGCACTTCGTTCGTGCCGGCGAACAGCAGGTGGTCGTCGTAGCCCTCAAAGTTCTTGGCGATCTGGGTCCAGAACTTCGTCAACCTGGCATTGACCTCGGCCTGCTTGGCGTAGGTGGGGTGGTCCGCCCAGCCGCCGTCCCAATGGGTGTTGAGCAGCACGTACAGCCCGGCCTTGCGGGCGTAGTCCACCACCTGCGTGACGCGGGCCATCCAGGCGGGGCTGATGTTGCCGTTGGCATCGGCGTACTGGTTCCAGGCCAYCGGGATGCGCACGGTGTTGAAGCCGGCTGCTTTGAAGGCGTTCATCACCACCTGGTTGGCGGGTGGGTTGCCCCAGGCGGTTTCGCTTGGTACGGCCTCGAGCGTGTTGCCCAGGTTCAGGCCGGGCGACATCTCACGGGAGAGCTGCAGGCTGGTCAATTCGCGCATGCCGGTGCCGTCGGCGGCGCAAGCCGCAAACGCGCAGGCCAGCCCGAGGGGCAGCAGAAGCGTCGAAAGAAGGGTCTTCATGGATTTCTCAGTGAACAACAACGACGGCATACCCGTCTTCAGCGCAAGGATTCCAGGATCACCGCGGCACCGCCGCGATGACCAGGTTCAGCTT
Source organism: Roseateles sp. P5_E11 (assembly GCF_054049355.1). Classification (NCBI taxonomy): domain Bacteria; kingdom Pseudomonadati; phylum Pseudomonadota; class Betaproteobacteria; order Burkholderiales; family Sphaerotilaceae; genus Roseateles; species Roseateles sp. P5_E11. The sequence continues at coordinate 1,627 of NZ_JBFUMO010000626.1, forward strand.
CAAGCCAGGCCAGCGCCGCGGATCTTCAGCGCCACGGCCGGCGTGCCGGCGAGGCCCTCCGGCAGCTTCACCTCCAACCCCTTGCGGCTGCGCGTGAAGGCCAGGCTGTCCGTCGAACCCAGCACCTCGACGCGCTCGATGGCACCGGGCGCCAGCGCCGAGTCCTGTGCCAGCGCCTGGATGCGCAGCAGGCCGCCTTTGGGCCAGCCCAGTGCGATGGCGTAGAGGGCGCCGCCCTTGGTCGTGAAGCGGATGTCCTCGGCGCCGAAGTGCGCCTTGCCTTCGCTGAACATGCCGCCGCCCAYGCGGGTCGGGCCTTCGCCGAAGCTGCGCCAGGGGCGTGTGCCGTGGATGGCCTCGCCATTGCGGCCCATCCACTCGGCCATCTGCTCGAGGAAGCGGCGCTCGTCGGCATCGATGCTGCCGTCACCGCGCACGGGGATGGACAGCAGCAGGTTGCCGTTCTTGGAGACGATGTCGCACAGGCTGTGGATCACGCTGGCGGCCGACTTGTAGCTGTGGTTGTTGAACACGCCACGGTTGTAGTGCCAGTCGCCGATGCAGGTGTCGGTCTGCCAGGGCAGCGGCTCGATGCCTTCGCGCTGGCCGCGCTCGACGTCCTCGACGACGCCGGCACGGCGCTCGGGCGGCAGCACCTTGGCATTGACAACGGCCTCCAGCTTGCCGCCGTGCCAGGCCATGCTGGCGTTGTAGTAGTGCGCCGTGATGTCCAGCCCGGCCTGGCCCAGGGGCAGGCSGGAGTTGTCGAAATAGACGAGGTCGGGCCGGTAGCTGTCGATGAGGTCGCGGCAGCGCAGGAACCACTGGCGGGTGAACGCCGGGTTGTGCGGCGGCGCCTTCTCGTCCCAGACGCGGTCGTTCTGCTCATGCCASTCGTTGGCCGTGCGGATGGTGTTGATGCCGTCGGGCATGACCATGTTGCGGCCGGTGTAGAGGTCTTGCGGGTCCAGGCCTTCCCACCAGGTGCCCTTGCCGTCAGCCTTGGTCAAGCGGTAGGCGTCGTAGCGCTGGCCGGCCAGCGGGCCTTCGGGGTCGTAGCCGTAGGCCGTCTGCAGCCAGTGCCAGGCATGCGCCGAATGGTTGCTGACGCCAAAGCGCAGGCCCTTGGCACGCGCCACCTTGGCCCATTCGCCGACGAGGTCGCGCTTGGGGCCGACGCGCACTGAGTTCCAGCCGTGGTACTTGGAATYGTAGGCGTCGAAGTTGTCGTGATGGTTGGCCAGCGCGACGAAATACTTGGCGCCGGCCTTGGCGTAGAGGTCCATCAGGGCCTCGGGCTCCCAGGCTTCGGCCTTCCAGCGGTTCTGCATCTCCATGAATCCGACCTTGGTCGGGTGGCCATAGGTGCGCACGTGGTGGTCGTACTGCCAGTTGCCCTGGGTGTACATCTGGCGGGCGTACCAGTCGCCCATCTCGGGCACGCACTGAGCGCTCCAGTGCGCCCAGATGCCGAACTTTGCGTCGCGGAACCAGTCCGGCGTGCGGTAGCCCTCGACGAGGGAGTCCCAGGTGGGCTTGAAC
>NZ_JBFUMO010000627.1:0-3168 GCF_054049355.1 Roseateles sp. P5_E11
TCGCCACTGCCTAGAGTTCGGCCCAACGCAAACACCTGCCTGCCGAGCAGGGCGATCTTCATGAGGGGCTCCAGGCAGGTGTTTGCGTTGGGCCGAACTCTAGGCAGTGGCGATGACGAAAGAAAGCGCTACTCCGACGAAAGCAATTGCTGTTTCGACGATTCGTCGCGATGATTCGTCGTTATGAATGAATCGCGGGTAAACCCGAATCCCTCGCCAGACGACCTGGACCGACGCCTGATCCTGCTGCTGCAGGCCAATGCGCGGGAGAGCACGGCGACGCTGGCGCGCAAGCTCGGCGTCGCGCGAACCACCGTCGTCGCACGGCTGGCGCGGCTGGAGGCCAGCGGCCGCATCGTTGGCTATACGGCCCGCCTGGGCGGCGATGAAGCCGGCCGCAGCGTGCAGGCCTTTGTCGGCATCACCGTCAGCCCCAAGGCCGGTCGCGAAGTCGTCAAGCGACTAGCAGAACTGCCCGAGCTGCGCCAGCTCGCCTCCGTCAGCGGTGAATTCGATTACATGGCGCTGCTGCGCGCCGACACTACGGCCCGACTCGACGCCCTGCTCGACGAGATCGGCGAGATCGACGGCGTGCTGCGCACCAACAGTTCGGTCGTGCTGGCTTTGCGCGTCGACCGACAAACCTGAACCGGACAGAACTGGAGACCACGATGACCTGGCTTGCCCTCGGCCTCGCCCTCTTTCTCGGCATCCACCTGATTCGCGCGCTGGCGCCGCAATGGCGCGACGCGCAAATGGCGCGGCTCGGCGAGAAGGGCTGGAAGGGCCTCTACACCCTGGTCTCCCTCATCGGCTTCGGGCTGATCCTCTGGGGCTTCTCGCAAGCGCGTCTCAATCCCATCGTGTTGTGGCCGCCCATCCACGGCATGAACCACGCGGCCGCATCGCTGATGCTCGTCGCCATGATCCTGATGGCCGCAGCCTATGTGCCGCGCAATCACATCAAGGCCAAGCTGCAACATCCGATGACGCTGTCGGTCAAGGTCTGGGCCTTTGCCCACCTGATCGCCAACAACACGCTGGCCGACGTGATGCTGTTCGGCAGCTTCCTCGTCTGGGCCATTCTGGTCTTTCGCGCCGCGCGGCGTCGGCCAGGGCCGGTGCCGGCCGCTGGCACGGTGGCCGGCACGGCGGCCACCATCGCCGTCGGCGTCGCGCTGTGGGCCTTCTTCGCCTTCTGGGCGCACGCGGCCTGGCTGGGCATCGCACCGTTGGGGTAGGCGGCGCACGCCCATGAACCTAAGTCCTCGGCGAGGTCCTGCGCGCGCAGCGGTACGCATAGACTCGAAGGTAGATGACCCGCCGCTCTTGGATGCGCTTTTGGGCCTGCCTTCTGGCCCTGACGGCAACCGTCGCCAACGCCACAGACACCCAGGCCAAGCCCCTCACCGCCTGTGGCGAACCCGGCATCGGGCCGCCCTGGCTGTACCGCACGCCGGGCCTGCCGCAGCAGCTGAACGGCTTCCTCGTCGATCTCTGGCCGCCGCTGTTTGCCAAGCTCGGTGTCGAGCTCAAGTTGATCGGCGACCTGCCGTTCAAGCGCTGCCTGCGGGCCGTCGCGTCCGGCGAGATCGATTTCGCGCTCGCGGCCTATTACGACGACGAGCGCGGCAAGCTGCTGGCTTTTTCCAAACCCTACAAGACGTTCACGCCCCAGGTCTTCTTCCGCAAGGCGCAGCCCTTGCAGATTTCCGACCGCGCCGGGCTGAAGCGCTGGCGCGGCTGTGGCAAGAACGGTTCAACTTATGCCCACTACGGCCTGGGCCCGGGTGACCTGGACCAGGGGGCGCGCAACTACCAGCAGCTGATCGAGAAACTGCTGCTCGGCCGCTGCGACTACTTCGTCGAAGAACTCGAAGTCATCGAGCAATGGGAGCTCGGCAAGGTCGACCACCTGGCCACGCCGGGGCTGGCCCATGCGCCGCTGTCGGACGTCTCACCACCGGCCTTCCATGTGGTCGCCGCACGGGGGAGCGCGGCGGCGGAGCTGCTGCCACGCCTGGATGCCGCCTTCGCCGAGGCCACGCGCAAGGGTGAAGTGGCGCGCCACTGGAAGCGCCACGCAGGCAAGCTGCCCTACTGAACCTCAGGCGGCCGACTGGCCGCGGCATGCGTCCATCAACCTCGTCAACCCCAGCAACGCATCCAGCATCGGCGTCGCCACGCCGAGCTGCTGCGCCAGCTCCCGCGGCGCCGCCAGCAATGCGTCGGTCTCGATAGGCCGCCCCGCCTCGATGTCCTGCAGCATCGAGGTCTTGAAGGCCCCGAGCGAGCGCGTGATGGTGTGCCGGTCCTGCGGCGTCTGGGCGATCGGGCAGCCCATGCCTTCACCGACCTCGGCGGCCTCCGCCATGATGGCCGTCGTGAACTCGCGCACGAGGTCGTCGTCCAGGATGCGGTCCGTCGTGGCGCGGGTCAGCGCCGAGACCGGGTTGGTCGTCATATTGCCCCAGAGCTTGTACCAGGCGTCACGCTGGATGCTCTCGGCCGCCTTGGCCTCGAAGCCGGCGTCGCCGAGCAGCGCGATCAGCGCATCGACGGCCAGGCTCGTGCCGCCCGTGGCCTCGCCGATCAGCAGGCCGTTGCCCATCACGTGGTGGACCCAGCCCGGGCCGCGCAGCGCGCAGCTGGCATGAACGACGCAGCCGATGACGCGCTGGGGCGGGATCAGCGCGGCGATGCGGCCATCGGGGTCCACGCATTTCAGCGTCAGCCCCTGCACGGGCAAGCCGGCCGTGAACCACCATGGCAGGCCGTTCAGCGCCGTGAGCACGCGCGTGTCCGGCCCGCAAAGCTGGGCGACCTGGGCCGCGACGCCGGCGATGGCCGGGCCCTTGACGGCGAGGATGACCAGGTCCTGCAGGCCGARCTCGGCGGCGTCGCCGGTCACGCGCAGCGGCGCACGCCAGCTGTCCTCGCCGCTGTCCAGCCGCAGGCCGTGCTCACGCACGGCCGCCAGCGTGTCGCCGCGGGCCAGGGCGCTGACGGCCACACCTTCGACGCGTTGCAGATGCGCGGCCATCCAGCCGCCGATGGCCCCCAGGCCGACGATACAGACCTTAAACATGGGGGGGCCTGCTCGCCCTCAGGGGAGCGATGCGAGAGGGGCTGCGCGGGCGCATGGCGTTGTTGCTGTCTCTTATACAC
>NZ_JBFUMO010000628.1:0-3167 GCF_054049355.1 Roseateles sp. P5_E11
GCTGGACGCCATCCCGCGCGACAGCGTGCAGTTCGTGCCGGTGGACATCTCGGGCCCGCACCTGCTGGCGGCCTGTGACGGCCTCGCGGGCGACTACCCGGGCCTGGCCGTCCAGCCGCTGGTGGCTGACTTCACGCGCCCGCACACGCTGCCGCCCTGCCCCGAGGGCAGCCGCCGTGTCGGCTTCTTCCCTGGCTCCAGCATTGGCAATTTCACGCCGAGCGAGGCGGACGCCTTCCTGCGTCTGGCCGCGGGCGAACTGGCCGGCGGTGGCCTGTTGATCGGCATCGATCTCGTGAAGGACCACGGCACGTTGCATGCGGCCTACAACGATGCGGCCGGCGTCACTGCAGCCTTCAACATGAACCTGCTGCACCGCGCCCGGCAGGAACTGGGCGCCGAGTTCCCACCGGACGGCTTCGAGCACCTAGCCTTCTACAACCCGGCCTACCGACGCATCGAGATGCATCTGCGTGCGACGCGGCCGCTGGAGCTGAGCTTGGGTGGGGAGGTCTACACCTTCCACGAGGGCGAGACGCTACACACCGAGCATTCGCACAAATACACGGTTTCGGGCTTCCAGTCCCTGGCCGAGCGCGCGGGTTTCAAGCCAGGCAAGGTGTGGACGGATGAGAACGGGTGGTTTGCGGTGCTGTGGCTGGAGGCAGAGAGCAGCAAATAGGCCAACGCTATGCGCGCCTCCCACCAAAACCCGGGCGCTTGCTGTCGTGCTTGACGACGATGATCCTGACCTCGTCCGCGATCACGCGATAGACAACGGTGTATGGAAAGACGCTCATGGCGAAACCGCGTCGGCCATTTGAGCGTGGCGAGCCGATGTCGGGATGCTCAAGGAGCAGGGCAGCAAGCCGTTTGAACTCTGCAACAAAACGGGCTGCCACGATGGGCGAGCCCTCACGCTCGTAGAAGGCGGCGGCTTCGTGGACGTCTTGCTCTGCGGCCGGATGCAGTGTGACCTTCATCCGGGAAAGCGGGCTTCCAGTCTGGCGACGGCCACATCGACGGGCACGGCGTTGGCGGTGCCGACTTCAAGCTCTTGCTCGCGTTCGTCGGCCAGCTTGTCCCAAGCAGCCTCAACGCCAGCGTCCACGTCCAGGCTGGCGATCAATCGATCCAGCAACTTCGCGCGATCGGCTGGCGATAGTCGCAGTACTTCTGCTTGAAGGGTTTCGAGAGCGGTCGTCATGAGCATCCCTGGGGCCCGAAGCTTGGGCAGTTCGGGTAGCTTGCCACAACTCCGTTCGGGCACTGCGAACCCGAACGATGCATGATGCGGTCGGCGATGCGGTTCACTGCGTTCACCCCTACTGGAGCCCGGCGATATAGCGTTCTGCCGCGTCAGAACACGGAATCGATTGGCAGCGATCTCAGATCGCCAACCTCTCCCGCACCCCATCCGCCGCCATGTCCTTGCCCCGCCCACGCATGACGATCTCGCCGCGCTGCATCAGCAAATACTGGTCGGCCAGCTCTTCGGCGAAGTCGTAGAACTGCTCGACGAGCACGACCGACAGGCCCTTGTCGTGGGCCAAGTGCTTGATGACGCGGCCGATGTCCTGGATGACGTTGGGCTGGATGCCTTCGGTCGGTTCGTCCAGCAGCAACACCTTGGGGCCGGGCGCGAGCGCGCGGGCGATGGCGAGCTGCTGTTGCTGGCCGCCGGACAGGTCGCCGCCGCGGCGTGAGCGCATCTTGTCGAGCACGGGGAACAGCTCGAACAGCTCCTTGGGCAGTGGCGTGCCGGCGGGCTGGCTGGAAAGACCCATCTGCAGGTTCTCCATGACCGTCAATCGCCCGAAGATCTCGCGGCCCTGCGGCACGTAGCCGAGGCCTGCGCGAACGCGCTGGTGCGTCTTCAGCTTGTTGATTGCCTCGCCGTCCAGCGTGATGCTGCCGGACGTGACAGGCACGACGCCCATCAGGCTCTTCAGCAGCGTCGTCTTGCCGACGCCGTTGCGACCCAGCACGACCGTGATTTCACCGGGCTTCAGGTCGAAGCTCAGGCCGCGCAGGATGTGAGAGCCGCCGTAGTGCTTGTGCAGATCCTGCACTTTCAAGATGTCATCTGCCAAGGTACACCTCGATCACCTTCTCGTCGGACTGCACGGCGGCCATGGTGCCTTCGGCCAAGGTCTTGCCTTCATGTAAAACCGTGACCGTGCGATGCGCGCCGGCCAGCGTGCCGACGAAGTTCATGTCGTGCTCGACGACGACGAGCGAGTGCTTGCCCTCCAGGCTCAGGAATAGCTCGGCGGTGCGCTCGGTCTCCTCGTCGGTCATGCCGGCAACGGGCTCGTCGAGCAGCAGCAGCTTGGGGTCTTGCGCCAGCAGCATGCCGATCTCCAGCCACTGCTTCTGACCGTGGCTCAGCAGGCCGGCGACGCGTTCACGCTCGTCGGCGAGATGAACCGTCTTCAACAGCTCATCCAGGCGATCACGCTGTTCGCCATTCAGCTTGGCGCGCATTGCAAAGCGCGCGCGGCGATCACCGGCGAGAGCCAGCTCCAGGTTCTCAGCCACGGTCAGCGCCTCGAACACCGTCGGCTTCTGGAACTTGCGGCCGATGCCCGCGCGGGCGATCTGCTGCTCGCTCATCAGGCGCAGGTTGAGGTTGCTGCCGAAGAAGATACGCCCGCTGTCGGGCCGCGTCTTGCCCGTGAGGCAGTCCATCGTCGTCGTCTTGCCGGCACCGTTGGGGCCGATGACGCAGCGCAGTTCGCCCACGCCCACCGTGAACGACAAGCCGCCCAGCGCCTGGAAGCCATCGAAGGCGACCTTGAGGTCTTCGACGTAGAGCGCAACACCTTGGTTGAAAACAGGCTCGCCAGACGTGGCGAAGCGGGTAATGGCACGGGAGCGAGCCTCAGCGCCCGCCTCAAGAAGTTCTGGTGTCATTTCTTGAACCTCTTCGCCAGCCCCATCAAGCCTTGCGGCAGGAACAGCGTCACCGCGATGAAGAGCCCGCCGAGGATATAGAGCCAGCCCTCCGGCCACCAGGCCGTGAAGACCGATTTCGTCCCATTGACGAAGAAGGCACCGAGCACCGGTCCGATCAGCGTGCCGCGCCCGCCGACCGCTGCCCAGATGGCCATCTCGATACTGGCCGCCGGGCTCATCTCGCCCGGGTTGATGATGCCGACCTGGGG
>NZ_JBFUMO010000629.1:0-3161 GCF_054049355.1 Roseateles sp. P5_E11
ACAAAACCAGGTCAACGTGTGCCTGGCCGACTCGGAGACGAGCCAACTAATCTTTGCGGCGGCGAAGACGTGCGCCTACACCTGCCAGGCCGGCCAGCCAGAGGGCCATGGTCGCCGGTTCCGGAACGGCGGTCACGGAGTCGGCGGAGGCGGTCAGACCGATGACCATCCTGGCAAAGGTCGTCTCTCCCGGATTCGTCCAGCTTGCGGTCAGAAGCATCGGGCCGCTGTAGTTGGGGAAGGACGAGTCGATGAAGGCTTCCGTGTAGTTGCCGGGAGCGCAGGTTTCCGCCCAACTGCAAAAGTCGATGTAGACATTCGCCTGCCCGTTGGCGCCGCTGACCTGCAGGCTGCTCAAGGCGGCGGTCACCGTGATGGTGGTATGTCCGCTGACCTGCATCAGCCCATCAAAAACCTTCGCGTTGGCCCAACCGGACTGTCCCCCGGTGACGTTCACCTTCGCGGAGGCGGACACGCCGTTCAGGCTGTTGTAGTTCTCGGTGGAGCTTGTCGCCGTCAACTTGGCTTGCGCCATGGAGCCAGCCGCGGCAACCGATGCACCGATCACGTCGCCCTGCCAGCCGCTGGCCGTATCGCTGAAACTCGGATCCACCAGCCCAACCGATGCGCCCGATGGCAGCGGCAGCCAGGTCACGCCCTTGAACAACTGAGCCCAACCCTCGCCCCCCGAAGAGGTGACGTTGATGTTGCTGATGCTCGCTTCGGCGGTAGCCGCGGCGGCCAGTTGCGAAGCAGCGAGCAGTGCTGCGCTGATGACGTACTTGAATCGATGCACGATGGTCTCCTGCGTGTTATTGGCGGACCGGGCGAGACGCCCGTGGGAATTGACTTGCCTGGTGACGTCTTGAGCCGTAGCCCATTGCGGTATTACCAGTTTCTCATTTTCGACCAATGCGGTCATACCAGAGAAAACACCTACGGCTCAGCTGAGTTGCCGATGCAGCCAGCCCAGCACGCCGTCCGGCCCCTGGAACTCGTCGATCGACCGAGCCGGGATGTCGGGGTGCCGCTCGCGCCACATGGATGCCAGTGCGGCACCGGGGCCGATTTCCAGCACGCAGCGAACGCCGCGTTCGGCGATGCTGTCCATGCAGTCGTCCCATCGCACAGTGCTGGCAATCTGGCCGGCAAGTGCGGCCGCCAGCGCGGCGGGGACTCTGCTGGCAGCACCGGTGAAGTTGCAGACCACGGCGGTGCGTGGCGCCTGGAGACTGACCGTCGCCAGGTGCCGTGCGAACACCGTCGCCGCAGCCGCCATGGCCGGCGTGTGCGAGGCGATGCCAATGGGCAGGCGCGTGCAGCGCAGGCCGGCGGCGGACCAGCGGGCCGCGTTGGCGTCGAGTTCGGCCGCAACGCCGCCGACGATGACGCGCTCCGCGCTGATGCGGATCGCAATCGCCAACGAGGCTGGGGAGGCTTGGGCCAGGCGCAGCGCGTTCGGGCCCTGCACAGCAAGCAGCCCCGTGTCCTGGCCAGCCACGCCGTCACTCATGGCCTGCGCGCGAACGGCCGCGAGCTCGAGGGCGGTTGAGGCGTCAAACACACCCGCCGCCGCGAATGCGGCCAGCTCGCCGACGCTGTAGCCGGCTACCACCGCCGGTGGCGGCAAGCGCGCCGCCAGCGCCTGCCAGGCGGCGATGCCGACACCCGTCAGCAGCAGCTGCGCGACCCGATTGGCATGCAGCCAGGCCGAGTCGCCCAGGCGATCACGCCAGCCTGGACCCAGGTGCCGGGCCAGGGCATCCAGCGCCGGCCTGGCAGCGGGCTGTGCGTCCAGCCAGGGCAGCATCTGCGGGTGCTGTGCGCCCTGCCCGGGGAAGAGCAGCGCCAGGCCCATTCAGCGCAGGCGTTCCAGCCAGCAGGCGGCGGCGAGGGTGTCGGCCGCGCCGCCGGGGGACAGGCGCTGGCGCACGAACTCGGCGCTGATCGTTTGGACCGTTTCGAGGCCCTGGGATGCACCACCCGTGGCGAGGAAGTCTCGCGCGGTGGCCTGCGCGAAGCGCAACCCCTCGAGGCCGCCGCGGTGGGCGAGGTTGCTGTCGTCCAGCACGGCCATGACGGCGAACAAGGTGTCGAGCCGGGCCGCGGCCGCCGAAAGGCCGCGCGCCCGGGCCGAACGCAAGGCTGGCTCGGCCGTCTCGAACAGCGTCGGAAAGCCCAGAGCGGCTTCGGTCGAAGCGCTGCGCAGTTGAAAGCGCTGCGCAGCCAGCCCGCCGGGCAGCGTGGGAGGGCGCTGCGCGCGAGCGGCCAGCGTCTCGCCCCAGCGCGTCAGCAGCGTCTGCCTGATCAGGGCGGGAGTGGGTTGTTGGCCCAGCGCGCCCGCTGCAGCGCACAGCAAGCCCAGCATGAAGATCGCGCCGCGGTGCGTGTTGATGCCGCCCGTGGCGGCCAGCATGCGGGCTTCGGCCGCGATGCCGCAGCGCTCCAGCGCCTCGAAGGGCGCGCCAGCGGCCCCCAGTTCGGCGATGCGAACAAAGTAGCTGCGCAGCGCGAACAGGCTGCGCATGAAGCTGTGGGCGTCCATGTCGGCATGGCTGCCGCGGTCGGTCAGCGTGACGAGGCCGGGCTTGGGTGACAGCGCGAGCTCGTCATAGAGCGCCAGCGTGGCGGCGCGGCCGATCTGCTGGGGCGTGGGGGCGCTGGGCGCCAGCGCGCGATGTGGCCTCATGCCAGCGCCTCCATCGAAGCGCCGTTGAGCCGTTTCACCAACAGAGCCTGCGGGCCACCGCTGCGCCAGGCGAGCCACTCACGCCAGGCAACGGCGGCGTTGCCGTCGAAGACGAGTTCGCCATCGATCCGCCGGGAGGGCGAGGCGAAGGCGTTCAATGCGGCGGCCGCGGCATCGGCCTGTTCCTTGCTGCCGACTCCTACCCACACGTCGAGATCCGAGCCCTCGCGCACGTGCTGCAGTCCGGTGATGTGTTGCCAGCCATGGCTGCCGTAGACGCGGGCCGTTGCGCCGCAGGCCTGCAGGGCCAGGGCCAGCTGGCGGGCGGGTGCGCGGGTGCTCTGAGGCAGTTGGGTGAGGACCTGGTCCAGGCGCGGGAACTCGTCGAAGTACAGCACCTCGGTGCGCTCGACGCGCAGCGCAATGCGTCGATGGCCCCAGCGGCGCGGCGCGCACAGGCCCAACGCAATGC
>NZ_JBFUMO010000630.1:0-3159 GCF_054049355.1 Roseateles sp. P5_E11
GATACAAGGTCACTGTCAGCAGCACGACGATGAGCAGGGCGAGGGCCAGGCCCAGGGTCAGCCGCCTTTCGCTGCTGTGGCGCTCGAGCTGGCTGGCTTGCAGCTCGTTGTCATGCTTGAGGCTCTCCAGGGCGCGCTGGTTCTGCTCGAAGCTGGAGCGGCGCTGCAGCTCCAGCACCGTGCTGACACGGTCGTTGCGCACCAGCTCGGCCTCCAGCCCCAGTGCCTTGCGCGATTGGCGCAGAGCGCCCGCCGCATCGCCCAGGGCTTCCAGCAAGCCGGCATGCCGGTTCAACTGCTCCAGCAGGCGCACCTTGCGGCCCTGCTTCTCCAGCGACGCCAGGCCCTCGTTCACCAGTTGGTCGCCGGGGGCCGTCTGGCGCAAGCCGAGTCGCGCCAGACCGGAACTGATCGTGGCCACGGCCACAGCGTCCTCGTCACCTTCCTGTCGGGCCAACTTCAGCGCAGTCTCGGCATAGCGCTGCGCGGCCACAAAGTTGCGTGCGCTCAGGTGCAGGTCGGCCAGTTCCTGCACGACCTCCGCCTGGGTGTTGAACCAGGTCGCGCTGCCTGAAGCAGGATTCACGGCGGCAGCGCTGGCGGCCAGCGTGGGCTCGATCTGGGCGGCCAGCCGATGGGCCTGCTCCCGGGCCTGGTCGCGCGCCGGGCCGCGTCCGCCCTCCTCCTCGGCCAAGGATTCGATCAACTTGGCCGCCAGTTGCAGGGGCAGGCTGCCCGCGGACTCGGCCAGGCGAAAGGCCTGCTGCGCATCAGCACGGGCACCGTCGATGTCGTGCAGGACCAGGCGTATGGGCGCCAGCGCCATATGGGCCTGCGCCCCGCGCCGCGGGTTGGACTGGGCCTGCGCCGACCGGCTCGCCGCCGCGTAGCTGCGCAGGCCTTCCTGCAAATGCCCCGTCGCGAGGCTCAGATTGCCCGCCGTCATGAACACCCAGTAGCGCAAAGGCTCGTCCTGGGTCTTTTCCACCCAGGGCAGGGACGCGTTCACCCAGTCGTAGGCGACGCTCAGGCGGCCCGACAGTTGCAGGACGGTCGCGCGCAGTGCCAGCGCCGAAGCCATGGCCGCGGCGTTGCCTTCGCGCTCCCCCAGGTCGATGAGCTCGGCCGTTGCCGCATCGACCACCGTGAACTGGTCCATCATGCCGTGGGCATAGCCCCAGGCGGCGAGGAAGACGCGCAGGTTGTCGCCGCCCAGAGCGCGGGCCTGCGCTTCCAGCGGCCGCAGGCGCGCGACCACCTCGGGCGGCTCGCTGCCATGGCTGGCTTCGATGGCTTCGATCTGCTGGGCGAGCGTGGGGGCGGCGAGGCTTGGCCCAGCGAACAGCGACAGCAGCAACAGCCAGCCCACCAGCCAGAACTGGGTGGCTGGACGAAGGGTGGGACTGAAAACTTGGGGGAAGCCGCCGCTGCGCATCAGGCTTGAAGGGCCATGTAACGCACRGACTTTAGAAGCTTTGCCCCCCGCCGCCCCGTCGGTTGTCAGTCAGACCGCGGCGTTTGCGCGGCCAATGTCACGCGATCAGCTGAACAGCCTTCGTGCGGCAGGCGAGCCGGCGGCCAGATCACGCTCCGCCAAAGCTTCGTAGAGTTTCTTCAGCTCAACGTCGATGGACGCGAAGGCATGCAGGCCCAGCACCTGGCCACGGTCGTCGCAAACCTCGGCCTCCAGATCGCGGGCCAGTGCGCGGGCCGACTCCTGCCAGAGCGCGAACGGCTCCTGATCGGCCGACGTCTGCGGCACGTCCAGCGCCAGCGTCAGCTCGCGCAGCGACAGGGCTTCGGGGTCTTCAGCCAGCGCAGCCTGGGCATCGAACTGCAGCGTCAGCACCGGCGGCGCGCCCTCTTCTGCCGACGGCATGACGAGGCGGCCTGGCAGCGCACCGGCGACGAAGCCGTGGCGACCCGCGGCCTGCTGCACAAAGCCAGGCGTCCAGGCTGCGGCCTTGGCACGCAGCAGCAGGGCAAGCTGGGCGTCATGGCTGGCCGCGAACTGATCCAGCTCGCGGGCGCGGGCGACGACGTCCAGCATGTCTGGGAACTGCACGAAGCCGCCAACGCCGTCGGCAAAGGCCTGGATCTTCTGCACGAACTCCGAGTACTCGATCTCGTTGAGGGCGCCGCTGCGGTTGGCCATCTTCAGCCCGGCCTGGAATTCGCTGTAGCGCTGGCCGGGCGCGGGCAGTTCCCAGTCGCCGGTTGCGGCATTCAGACCTTCGATTTGCAGCGGCTTGGTGCCGGCGCGGCGACTGCCGGGCTGGTGCTGCAGGGCCATTTCGCCAGAGATGGGAGCCTCGACGGTGATGGTCGCGATGGCGTCAATCAGCGCGTCGATCCGCGCCGACGGCCGGCGCAGCGGGCGGGCCACGGCGGGCAGCGTCGCTTCCAGCGCCTCGGCCTCGGCAGTCGCCTCCGCCGTCACGGGCGGCGCGTCGAAATGCGGCTCCTCCAACGACGGCACGGCGCGCTTCGGCCCCGCCTTGCGGGCGGCCCAGGCGCCCTGGGCGATGACGCCGATCAGCACCACGCCACCCGTGATGGCCAGAAGTTCGGTCAACGAAACGTTCATGCCGCCTCCGCCATCGCCAGGGCTTTGTCCATGTCGACGGCCACGATGCGCGACACACCCTGCTCCTGCATGGTCACGCCAATCAGTTGTTCAGCCATTTCCATCGCAATCTTGTTGTGCGAGATGAAGAGGAATTGCGTGCCCGCACTCATCTTGGTGACGAGGCGCGCATAACGCTCGGTGTTGGCGTCGTCCAGCGGTGCGTCCACTTCGTCCAGCAGGCAGAAGGGCGCCGGGTTGAGCTGGAAGATCGCGAACACGAGGGCAATCGCCGTCAACGCCTTTTCGCCACCCGACAGCAGGTGGATGGTGCTGTTCTTCTTGCCCGGCGGCTGGGCCAGGACCTGCACGCCGGCGTCCAGGATCTCGTCGCCCGTCATCACGAGGCGCGCCTCGCCGCCACCGAACAGCTCGGGGAACATGCGGCCGAAGTGGTCGTTGACCTGGTTGAAGGTCGAGCCCAGCAGGTCGCGCGTCTCCAGGTCGATCTTGTGGATCGCGTCTTCCAGCGTCTTGATGGCCGAGTTCAGGTCGGCGCATTGCGAATCGAGGAAGGTCTTGCGCTCGCGGGC
>NZ_JBFUMO010000631.1:0-3158 GCF_054049355.1 Roseateles sp. P5_E11
GTGGCAGGCTCAGCCGCTTGAAGCCGAGCAGGGCCTGGCCGTCGGGCTGGGTCAGGGCCAGCTCGTGCAGCTGGATGAGGCCACTGAGCTTGACACCCGGCGTCTGCTTGGGGCGCTCGGCAAAGTCCAYCGCCACGTCGACATCGAGCCTGCCGCCGGCCAGTCGGATGGGCGCGCTGGCAGGCACATAGGCGGCCAGCGGTGCGAGATCCAGCCCGGCAAATTTGAAGGACAAACGAGCACTGACGTCATCGTCAAAGGGCAGCGCCTCGGCGCGGCTGTCGAAGGCGACGCCGTCGAGCTTGCCGTTCAGCTGGGGCTGCACCTTGACCTTGACGTCGGCCGGCAGCGTCGACATGAAAGGCAGGGCCAGGTGAAGGCCGGCCAGCTCGTGCTTGCGCTGCACCGGGCGGTCGTCGAAGAGGATGCGACCGTCGGCCAGCTCGATGTTGTAGACGGCGAACTCGGCGTCCGGCTCCTCGGGCGCCCCGGGCTTGGCGGCAAAGCGCTGGATCAGGTCGTCGATGTCATAGCGGCCCTCGGCCACGCGGGCGAGGCGCAGTTCGGGCTTGGTCAAGGCCACGGATTCGATGACGGCACGGCCGCGCAGCAGAGAGCGCAGCGACAGGGCAGCATCCAATTTCTGCAGCTTGAACAGCGGTGGCTGCCCGGCGTCGGCGCCGGCAATACTCAGCCCTTCGATGACCAGGGCCAGACGCCAGGGCTGGAAACTGGCCTCCTCGACGGTGACCGGCCGGCCCAGGGCCTCGCTGGCCAGTGCAGCGCCACGGCCGGTAACCCAGCCGGGTAGCGCCAGTGTCACGACCAGCAGCAGCAAGGTGACCAGGGCCGACAGCGCGGCGATGGTCCAGAGGGCGAGGCGGGCGGGGGAGCGGGAAAGCGGCGTCACGGCAGGCGCATTATTGATGTCGGCGATGATGCCCGTGGTGAGCCTCTCTCTCGACTATTCCGGCCTCAAGACCCTGCTGCTCGCAGCGGCGCTGCCTCCCGTGCCCATGCTGCTGCTGGCAGCCTGGGGCGGTTGGCGGCTCAGGCGCGGTCGTCGCTTTGGCGCGCTGTTACTGGGCCTGGCGCTTGCGGGAGTGTGGCTATCGGCTACCGAAGCCGCTGCTGAATTGCTGAGCCGGGCCGTGGGCCAGCCTGCGGTCCTCAAACCGGCCCAGGTCGACGCTTTGCGTCGCCGCTCTGACGGCGCGGTGCTGGTGCTGGGCGGCGGCGTGAAGCGCCACACCCCGGAATTCGATGCCGGCACGCCGAGCCGCACCACTGCCGAGCGCCTGGCCTATGGCGTCTGGGTCGCGCGGCGCAGCGGCTGGCCGCTGGCCTTTTCCGGCGGCATCGGCTGGACAGCGACTGAACTGCGCGAACCCGAGGCCGACATCATTGCCCGCGTGGCGGCTCAGGACTACGGCCTGCCGCTGCGCTGGACCGAGGCCAGTTCACGCGACACGCGGGAGAACGCCGCCCACACGCTGCCGCTGCTGGCGAAGGCGGGAGTGAAACAGGTCATCCTCGTCACCCACGACACGCATATGCGCCGCGCCATGCGCGCCTTCGAGGGCGAGGCGGCTCCGCTGGGGGTGAGCATCCTGCCCGCACCGGTGGGGCTGCGCGACGATGCCCTGACGAGCTTCAGCGATTGGTGCCCGTCGACTGACGGTTTCGAGCGCGTGCGCTACGTCCTCTACGAGACGCTGGCCTGGTGGGCTGGACGCTGAAATAGAAACCCCGCCGGGCTTTAAGGCCGGGCGGGGTGGGTGGCTATGCCACCTTGGGGCTCCACGGCGATTTGCCGAAGGGCTCCTGGCGCGCAAGGGATTGCGCCAGAGGTTGTGCCTCAAAAGGCATCTCAACAGTAGGCGAGCACGCTCAGGGCTTCAAGAAGAGTTGCCCGAATAGCGCCTCGGCCCGCGCCGTGATCTCGGGCGGCAGGCTGATACCGCGACCCCATTCGCGGCTGGTCTCGCCGGGCCACTTGTTGGTCGCGTCCAGCCCCATCTTGCCGCCCAGGCCGCTGACCGGTGAGGCGAAGTCAAGGTAGTCGATGGGCGTGTTGTCCACCAGGGTGGTGTCGCGCACCGGGTCCATGCGCGTCGTGATGGCCCAGATCACTTCCTGCCAGTTGCGCGTGTCGATGTCGTCGTCGACCACGACGATGAACTTGGTGTACATGAATTGGCGCAGGAAGCTCCAGATGCCGAACATCAACCGCTTGGCGTGGCCGGGGTAGGCCTTCTTGATCGACACGACGGCCATGCGATAGCTGCAGCCTTCGGGCGGCAGGTAGAAGTCGACGATCTCGGGAAACTGCTTCTGCAGGATGGGCACGAAGACCTCGTTGAGCGCAACGCCAAGGATGGCGGGCTCGTCCGGCGGCTTGCCGGTGTAGGTCGAGTGGTAGATCGGGTTCTTGCGCTGGGTCAGGCGAGAGATCTCGAAGACGGGGAACCAGTCCTGCTCGTTGTAATAGCCGGTGTGGTCGCCGAATGGGCCTTCCAGCGCGTGCAGATAGCCGCCCTTTTCCTTCAGCGGCACGCCGCGCTCGCTGACGCCGGTGTAGCCGGGTGCGGCAGGCGGGATGTGGCCTTCCAGCACGATCTCGGCCGAGGCCGGTGCCTGAAGCGGTTGGTTCTTGCCCACGCCGGTATTGACCAGTTCAGTACGCGAGCCGCGCAGCAGGCCGGCGAACTGATATTCGGACAGGCTGTCTGGCACCGGCGTGACGGCGCCCAGGATGGTGGCCGGATCGGCACCGAGGGCCACGGCGATCGGAAACGGCTCGCCCGGATGGGCCAGCGCGTGGTCGCGGAAATCCAGCGCACCACCGCGGTGCGCCAGCCAGCGCATGATGACCTGGCGGGGGGAAATAAGCTGTTGGCGGTAGATGCCCAGGTTCTGGCGGGTGCGGGTCGGCCCCCGGGTGATGACCAGACCCCACGTGATCAGGGGGGCTGCGTCGTCCGGCCAGCAAGTCTGTATGGGCAGGCGGCCGAGGTCGATGTCGCTGCCCTCCATGACCTCTTCCTGGCAGGCCGCGCGGCGCTGCACGGCGGGCTTCATGTCCCACAGGGCCTTGGCCATCTGCAACAGTTTGCCGGCGTCTTTCAGGCCCTTGGGTGGGTCGGGCTCCTTGAGGC
>NZ_JBFUMO010000632.1:0-3158 GCF_054049355.1 Roseateles sp. P5_E11
GTGCCATGGCTGGCCGCCGTGCGCCAAGGGTGTCACGCCGATTTTTCTGAGCTTCTCGGCGGCTTCAAAGAACTCGTCCCAGGTAGTCGGGACACGGGAGCCCGCCATCTTGAAGACGGCGGTGTTGACCCACATCCAATTGTCGCGGTGGAGGTTGACGGGCACCGCGACGTAGTGGTCGTCGTATTTCATCATCCGAGCAAGGACCGCCGGCAACACGGCATCCCAGCGATCTTGCTTGGCCACCGTGTCCAAGCTGGCGAGCGATCCGCTGCGAGCCCAGTCCTGAAATCCGGGCGTCTTGACGACCGCCGCGGTCGGCGGGTTGCGCAAACGGACCCGAGAGTCGAGCACCGACATGGCCAGGCCGTTGCCGCCGCCGGCGACCATGAAGTGGTTCCATGTGTGCCCGAGCTGAACGGTCCTCCGCTTGAGCAGCGCGACCGCGCGCTCGTCGCCGGCGATGTCCCAGTAGTGCATCACCTCGATCTCGGCGGCTCGCGCCGGCGTGGCTGCGCTACCGACAGCAAGCGCGACCGCCGCGCAAGTGAGCAGTTTCTTGGCTCGCAACCGCAGCAACGTCAGACTTGTGTTTCGGTGGGTCATTGGCCGCTTATTCAAGTTCTCAAATGGCTCAAGGCATGGAAACGGCCGCACCATCCGGAGCTGCTTCAGGCGCACATATGAGGCGCATCAGCAACTGGTAGTAAGTGCGAGTGGCCTGTCGATGGATCTGACGAACATCGTTGTCAGTTCCCGTATCAAGCGCGGGTTTGCACTGGTTTGTCTTCGCTGCTGCGACACATCCGTCTGCAGGAAACGCCGATGCGCGATCCGTGAAGGCGGCTAGCGAGCATTGCAAGAAGGAGCCAGTCGGCTCAGGGGAGGGCGGATTGAGCGCCCCGCAACATGTCGTTAATATAGATTGATGGAAATTTTGCTAACCGAGGACGACAAAATCCTGGCGAATGGGCTGACGGCCCAGCTGCGAGGTGCGGGTTGCCGCGTCACGCATGCGCCGAACGGTCCGGTCGCGGAGTACCTGCTGTCGGAGCAGAGCTTCGACATCGTGATCCTGGACCTGGGCCTGCCGCTGATGGACGGCTTCACGGTCCTCAAGCGCATCCGGACGATGCACCCGACGCTGCCCGTGGTGGTGCTGACGGCCCTCGACAAGCTGGACAGTCGCGTCGAGAGCCTAAACGCCGGCGCCGACGATTACGTGACCAAGCCCTTCGACTTCCCGGAGTTGCAGGCCCGGTTAAACGCAGTGCTGCGGCGCAGCCGCCAGAGCCCCCATTCCGACTTGGCTGCGGCGGGTCTCCGGTTCGATCGGCAGACGCGTCGCACCTTCATCGGCTCGGAATCGGTGGACCTCAGCCCCCGAGAAACGATCCTGCTCGACCTCCTGCTGATCAACATGGACAAGGTGGTGACGAAGGAACAGATCCTGCAAGCCTGGACCGACGAAGGCAACGAAGTCGGTATCGGCAACAGCGCTGAAGTCCACATCCACCGTTTGCGTAAGAAGCTGGAGCGATCGGGCGTCGCCATCCGCACCGTGCGAGGCCTGGGCTATCTGCTCGAAGCGCAGCCTGTCGCTGAACCCTCCGCCTGATCGATGACACTGGGGCGTCTGTTCGCGCCACGCACGCTGTCACTGCGGCGGCAACTGGTCATCTGGGTGGTCCTTCCGCAGATTGTGCTGTGGCTGGCCGGAGGGCTGGCCAGCTATCGCCTGGCGGTCGGCTACGTGAACCAGGCGGCCGACGCCACGTTGTCCCAGGCCACCCGAACCTTGTCGAGGCAGGTCAAGCCGATCGGCGATGGCTTGTTGATCGATCTGCCTAAGGCGGCCCAGGTCGTGCTGGAAGCGGATCCGAGCGATCGACTGCTGTACACCGTCAGCACGCCACCGGGTCACTTCATCCTGGGCAACGACAACATCCCGCTACCGCCCAAGGAGATGGTGCCTCGCGCCGATGAGCCATATTTCTACGACGGCGACATCCAGCTTGCCGACCAAGCGTCGCCCTCGCGGGTGCGCATTGCAGTGCTGTACCAACCGTACACGCCATCGGGCGGACAGACGCAATGGATGCTGGTGCAGGTCGCGCGCAGCATGGCGCACCGGCAGGAGCTGTGGCAGCGCATCTTCATCGACATCCTGTTGCCGCTGTCGGTCCTGATGCTGCTCATGACCATGATCGTCTGGGCGGCTACCGGCGCCGGGCTAGCGCCGCTGCTGCGCCTGCGAGGCGAAGTCGAGGGGCGCAATCCCACCAATCTGACGCCGCTGCGCATCGATGAGGCCCCGCAAGAGGTCAAGGCGCTTGTCCATGCCCTCAACGAGCTGCTTGCCTCGGTCCACAAGAACGTGACCTCCCAGCAGCGCTTCATTGCAGATGCCGCCCATCAGTTGCGCACGCCGTTGGCGGGGCTGAAGACCCAGACCGAGCTGGCGCTGCAGGCCACCGACGCGGCCGAGCGCGCGCAACGCCTGGCATTCGTCCACGAGAGCGCTTCGCGCAGCGCCCATCTGATCAACCGATTGTTGATGCTGGCACGGGCTGAGCCAGAAGCCGCCCACGCACAGGAGGTGGCGATTACCGACCTGGGGAGCGTGGTGCGCGAGCTGGTGCTTGAGACAGTGCCACGCGCCTTGCGGGCTGGCATTGATCTGGGCCTCCATGCTCCCGACGATATTCCGGCGCTTCCTGTGGTCGCCAACTCGCTGCTCCTGCGGGAGGCGATCGGCAACGTCCTCGACAACGCCATCGAGTACGCAGGCCGCGGCGCCGAGATCACGTTCTCCTTTGACCGAAGTGACACGCACGCCGAGCTGATCATCAGCGATACGGGGCCCGGCATTGCCATGGAAGACCGCGAGCGGGTGTTCGAGAG
The DNA here is from genome assembly GCF_054049355.1 of Roseateles sp. P5_E11. Taxonomy (NCBI): domain Bacteria; kingdom Pseudomonadati; phylum Pseudomonadota; class Betaproteobacteria; order Burkholderiales; family Sphaerotilaceae; genus Roseateles; species Roseateles sp. P5_E11. Next base: position 2,905 of record NZ_JBFUMO010000632.1, read on the forward strand.
ATTCGTCCGGGCGACCGAGCAGGGTGTCGGCTGCGGCCTTGGGTTGGCCATCGTCAAGCAGATCGTGACCCAGCACGGGGGCTCGGTCTCACTGCGGGGCACCGAGCCCCACGGTTTGACGGTGGACATCCGGTTGCCGCTGGCGGGCTCAAGCATCTGATCCGCGCCTACCGCCCGCATCTTCTGCCGCCCTGGCGCTTGCGCTAAGCCTCATGTCCGCTCTCGGTTGGACGCTCTGTTGCCAACTTCAGCAA
>NZ_JBFUMO010000633.1:0-3155 GCF_054049355.1 Roseateles sp. P5_E11
GGGCATGACCGATCTCTACCTGCTGCTGCAGCTGCCCAACGCGGGCGACGACCTGCAGGCCATCAAGAAGGGCGTCATGGAGCTGGCCGACCTCGTCGTCATCAACAAGGCCGACCTGGACGATGTGGCCGCCACGCGTGCCCAGGCCCAGATCACGTCCGCGCTGCGGCTGTTGCCCAGGCATGCGCACGCCAACCATCGCGTGATGAAGGTCAGCGCGCTGAAGGCCGACGGCATTGCGCCGGTGTGGGAGGCGCTGACCGCGCTGCGCACGGCGAGTGAAGCCAGTGGTGCCTGGGCGGCCAAGCGCCGCGAGCAGTCCCTGGCGTGGATGTGGACGCGCATCCAGTCCGGCCTGAAGCAGGCCTTTGTCGCGCACCCCGGCGTGAAGAACCAACTCGAAGCGGCAACGGCAGCGGTGCGGGAAGGCCGCACGCCGGCATCCACCGCGGCACGCCAGTTGCTGGCGACCTTCAGGAGCAACCCATGATCACCGGCCTGCATCACATCAATCTGCGCGCACCCGCCGAGCTGCTCGCAGTGCTGCGCGATTTCTACCGCGACGTGCTCGGCCTCGAGCAAGGGCCGCGGCCGGACTTCGACAGCCCAGGCTACTGGCTCTATGCCAGCGGCCACCCGGTCGTCCACCTGTCCACGCAGCGGGCCAATGAAGCGGTGCGCGGCCCGGTGAACCCCGCCGCCCCGACGACCTACGACCACACGGCCTTCTTCGGCACTGACCCGGTGGGCACCGCGGCGCATCTGCGCGCGCTGGGCGTGAGCTTCCACGAGTCCCGCTCGCCCGTCACCGGCCAGCACCAGTTCTTCTTCCAAGACCCCGCCGGTAATGGCGTGGAGATCAATTTCCCGTTCGAGGGTTGAACCCATATGCAAGACATCCTGCAAGCACTCGAAGCCAAGCGCGCCCGTGCGCGGCTCGGCGGTGGCGAGAAGCGCATTGCCGCCCAGCACGCCAAGGGCAAGTTGACGGCGCGCGAACGGCTGGAGCTGCTGTTCGACGAAGGCAGCTTCGAGGAATGGGACATGTTCGTCGAGCACCGCTGCGTGGACTTCGGCATGCAGGACAACAAGATCCCCGGCGACGGCGTCGTGACCGGCTACGGCATGATCAACGGGCGCCTGGCCTTCGCCTTCAGCCAGGACTTCACGGTCTTCGGCGGCGCGCTCTCCGAAGCCCATGCCGAGAAGATCTGCAAGGTGATGGACCAGGCCATGAAGGTCGGTGCCCCGGTCATCGGCCTGAACGATTCGGGCGGCGCGCGCATCCAGGAAGGTGTCGCGTCCCTGGGCGGTTATGCCGACGTGTTCCAGCGCAACGTGATGGCTTCCGGTGTCGTGCCGCAGATCAGCATGATCATGGGCCCCTGCGCCGGCGGCGCGGTCTACTCGCCGGCGATGACCGACTTCATCTTCATGGTGCGGGACAGCAGCTACATGTTCGTCACCGGCCCCGAGGTCGTGAAGACCGTGACGCACGAGGAAGTGACCGCCGAGGAGTTGGGTGGCGCCACCACGCACAACAGCCGCAGTGGCGTGGCCGACCTGTCGTTCGAGAACGATGTCGAGGCGCTGTTGATGCTGCGCCGCTTCTTCAACTACCTGCCGCTGTCCAACCGCGAGAAGGCGCCATGCCGCCCCAGCGGCGACCCGGCCACGCGCCTGGACTATTCGCTGGACACGCTGGTGCCCGAGAACCCGAACAAGCCCTATGACATCAAGGAACTGATCCTCAAGGTCGTCGACGACGGTGACTTCTTCGAGCTGCAGCCCGACTACGCCAAGAACATCGTCACCGGCTTTGCGCGCATGGAAGGCCAGACGGTCGGCATCGTTGCCAACCAGCCGCTGGTGCTGGCCGGCTGCCTGGACATCAAGAGCAGCATCAAGGCCGCGCGCTTCGTGCGCTTCTGCGACGCCTTCAACATCCCGGTCGTCACTTTCGTCGACGTGCCCGGCTTCATGCCTGGCACCTCACAGGAGTACGGCGGCATCATCAAGCATGGCGCCAAGCTGTTGTATGCGTACGCCGAGTGCACGGTGCCCAAGATCACCGTCATCACCCGCAAGGCCTACGGTGGCGCCTACGACGTGATGGCCTCCAAGCACCTGCGCGGCGACGTCAACTTCGCCTGGCCCAACGCCGAGATCGCCGTGATGGGCGCCAAGGGCGCGGTGGAGATCATCTTCCGCGAGGACAAGGGCGACCCTGCCAAGCTGGCGGCCCGCGAGGCCGAATACAAGGCCCGCTTCGCCAACCCCTTCATCGCCGGCAGCCGCGGCTTCATCGACGACGTCATCCAGCCGCACGAGACGCGCAAACGCATCTGCCGCAGCCTGTCGATGCTGAAGGACAAGAAGCTGGAGAACCCGTGGCGCAAGCACGGGAACATCCCGCTGTGAAGCACGCTTGGTTCTTGGCGTTGGGGCTGCTGGCCTCCCATGCGCAGGCCGCGCAGCACAAGGACGCGGCCAGCGGCTGCGTGGTGTCCGCGCCGGCCTATCTGGCCAGCAACGACTATGCGTTCAGCTACCAGGGCGCCTGCCGCGACGGCCTCGCCGAAGGCCAGGGCAAGGCCATCTGGACACTGCGCAATTCGCCCCAGCACCGCGAGGAATGGGCAGGGCGGTTCAGTGCCGGTGTCTACCTGCCCGAGCCCTCGCAGGGCCTCAAGGCGCGTGCCCTGCGGAGTGACAACGTGCTGTTTGATCTCGGTCCCCTGCCCAAGCTGGAGGGCATGAGCCCGCGCCTGGCTGTGGAGGCCACCAGCGAGCTGACCAAGTATCCCGACCCCTGCAAGCCCGACACGCTCTTCGTGCTGCAGGCCGACGGCCCGGCGCTGGTGTCTGACGACGCGGCCAAGCAGATGCTGCGCTCGGCGCTGGACAAGCTCAAGCTCCGCTGTGGCGATGACCGCCTGCGCGAGCGCGGTCGACCTGGCGGCGAGCGTACCCACGTCCGCGTTCGCATCGCGCCGCAGGCCGAACTGGAGATGGATCAGTACGGCAATCCCAAGGGCATCCTGATCGAGGCATCGCTGCCGCTGGAAGCCGGCAAGGATTTCACCCAGTACAGCAACAGCGTGGCCAGCCAGCAACGCCAACGCCAGGCGCGTGAAGAGCGCGACGCACAGAAG
>NZ_JBFUMO010000634.1:0-3149 GCF_054049355.1 Roseateles sp. P5_E11
GCTTCAAGACCGACTTCGGCGAGCGCATCCCCAGCGAAGGCGTGACCTACTTCGACGGCTCCGACCCCGTCGAGATGCACAACCTGTACGCGCTGCAATACAACCAGGCCGTCTTCGAGCTGCTCGAAGAAGTGCAGGGCAGCGACGCCATCGTCTTCGCCCGCTCCACGTATGCCTCCGGCCAGCGCTTCCCGGTGCACTGGGGGGGTGACTGCTGGAGCACGTTTGAATCSATGGCCGAGAGCCTCAGGGGCGGCCTGTCGCTCACAAGTTGCGGCTTCGCCTTCTGGAGCCATGACATTGGCGGCTTCGAAGGCAACCCGCCSCCGGCCGTCTACAAGCGCTGGATCCAGTTCGGCCTGATGTCCTCGCACAGCCGCCTGCACGGCAGCAGCAGCTACCGGGTGCCATGGCTCGTGGACGAAGAGAGCTGCGACGTGCTGCGCGCATTCACGCGGCTCAAGCACCAGCTCATGCCGTATCTGTACGCCAAGGCGCATGAGGCGACGCAGACCGGCGTGCCGCTGATGCGCGCCATGCTGATGGAGCACCCGCAGGACCCGGCCTGCGCGACGCTGGACCGGCAGTACCAGCTCGGCGAAGCATTGCTCGTGGCACCGGTGTTCACGGAGAGCGGCGAGGTGGACTTCTACCTTCCCGAAGGCAAGTGGACGCATCTGCTCAGCGGCGAGAAGCGCGAAGGCGGCCGCTGGCATCGCGAGGTGCATGGTTTCCTGTCCATGCCGCTGTACGCCGCGCCGAACAGCGTCATCGCCTGGGGTGCCGAGACCGAGAAGCCAGACTACGACTACGCCCGCGGCACGGTGCTGCGCGTGTTCGAGCTGGATGACGGCGCCAGCGCGGCCTTCACGGTCGTGGGCGCGGACGGCAGCATGGCGGCGCGTGGCACGGTCAGCCGCCAGGGCGGGCAGTACACGGCGAAGGTCAGCGAGGGTGCGCTGCGCGATTGGGGGCTGGAGGTGGACCGTCACCGCAGTCCGGTGCTGGCTGAAGGCAAAACCTTGAACTGGGGGCGTTCATGAAAGCATCACAGGTTAGACGTTGCGGTGACGTCGTGCCGGGTTCTGGCCGGCGGTTTTCTCTGCGGCTGGTTGCGCTGGCGGTGCTTCTGCATGCACCGGCTGCGGTGCTGGCTCAGGTCGGCACCTTTCCCGGCATGGAGCCCGGTCGCGTTGGCGGCGTGACGGCCGAGGGGCAGAGCCCAGACAAGGCGGCTGCGGCGGCGAAGAACAAGCAGATGGCGCAGGAGCTGATCGACCAGCAGCGTGACGAAGCCGCACGCCGCTTGATGGTCGAACAGCGAGCAAAGCTGCGTGAGCGCTTGGAGCGCGATGCGGGACTGCTGCGCCAGCCGGTGGACTTGCTGGCGGGCATGTTCCAGCTGCCTGCCGACCTGAAGCTTTCTCCGGAGCACCGAAGCGTGGCCGAGGGTGTGCTGCGTCAACAACGTGAGCGCGCACAGGCCGGCTGGGCGGCATGGCTGACCGATGAAACCGCGCAGGGCAAGGGCGAGCTGCGGGCGGAAGTGGCTGCGCAGCGATTGAGCAATCGCGTGCTCAACGAAGTGGCGCTGTGGCAAGCTGATGCAACGCCGCACCCCAGCGACACGATCTGGATCGATGCGCTCAAGACACCCGCCATTTGCCAGCGGCTCGACCAGCCGCGGCCCGTGGCGCAGGTGGCGCAGCTGATCGAGGCGCTGCCCGCAGAGCAGCGCGACGCCGCCTGGCAGGGCGAGGCGGCGCGCCTGGCTCGATGGGGTCAGGTCCCGCGGCAGGTGCCGCCCTCGCCGGACCGCGCGTTTGAGGATGAGCTGGTCGCTGCGCTGCCCAAGCCGCCGGGCAACGCTTCCAGCCTCGCCCCCGAGGTGCGCAACGCGCTGCAGGCGCCGGGCTGGACCTATGCCGCGCAATCACCCGCTTCACGTTGCGAGCTGCTGCGCTGGTGGAGCCAGGAGCAGGTACGCACCCAGCGGATGACGGCGCCGCGTGCGCTGCATGCCTGGCGCACCGCCATGGCCGTGCGTTCGTCGGGCTATCTGCTGCCCGATGTGCCGCGCAGTGGCCCCGGCGCGACCGACGCGAACGGCTTTCCGCTGTTCGCGCGCCGCGCCGAGCTTGCGGGCACGGTCGTCGTGGAACAGGATCTCGATGCTGCCGGCAAGATCGTGCGCAGCTTCGTGCAGCGCCGCGAAATCATGGCGGCCGGCGTGCGCGGTGTGCCGGCCCTGGCTCTGGAGCGCGAGCTGGACGCCGTGAGCCTGGCTCGCGCCGCCACCACCCCCGCTGCTGCCCCCGACCCGGCGCAACTGCGCGACGGAACGGCCACGCGCCGTATCGGCATCGAGTGGGTGCTGCCCCAGGGGCTCTAGGCAGAGCCCGCGCGCCAAGCCTTCACTCCTCCAGCGCGACCACCATCACGGCCTTGGCAGGTACCTTGATGGACAGCTTGCCGTCCGCGGCACGCGCGCTGAACGCCGCCGGCTTGATGACCTGCGGATCCTGGAAGGTGTTGTGCGCGTCCATCGCGGCCGAGGTCAGCACCTTGCCTGCCGCACCGTTGACCTTCGTGCCCGCAACGTTGACGGCGACATCGACCGCCTTGGACGGATCGGTGTTGACCAGCGCCAGGTACACCTTGCCGTCCTTGGCACGCGCCGCCGAAGCGCTCACGCCCGGAATGGTCACAGCGCCCAGGGTGTAGCTGGTGTTGTCCTTGATGGCCAGCGGCAGCGACTTGGCATCCTGGAACGGCGCATACATCTGAAAGGCGTAGTAGGTCGGGGTCAGGACCATCTTCTCCTTGTCCGTCAGGATCATCGCCTGCAGGACGTTGACCATCTGGGCGATGGTGGTCATGGGGACCCGCTCCGCATGCTGATGGAAGATGTGGAAGTTGAGTGCCGCCACGAGCGCGTCGCGCAGGGAGTTCTGCTGGAACAGCCCGCCCCTGGGGTTCACTTCGTCATACCAGGTGCCCCACTCGTCGATCATCAATCCGATCTTCTTCTCGGGGTCGTGTTTGTCCAGCACGGCCACGTGGTCCTTGATCAGCTGATCCATCTTCAAGGTATTGGCCAGGGTCGAGATCCACTCGCCTTCCTTGAAGCCGAGGTCCTTGCCCTTGAC
>NZ_JBFUMO010000635.1:0-3143 GCF_054049355.1 Roseateles sp. P5_E11
GATCAGCGCCATGTTCTCCAGGCCTGGGTAGCCGTGGTCCAGCGTCCAGGTGACCAGCTCATGCCAGACGACGCCGGCACCTGCCTCGACGATCCAGGCGTCGTCGCGCGCTTCCAACAGCCGGATGCCGGTAATTTCCACCTTCAGCACGACGGCATCGACATCCTTGGTCAAGACGAGGTTGCTGCCGCCGCCCAGCACGAACTTGGGCGCACGGCCCAGTTCGGGGTGATCGACGACGCGGCGGACGTCGGCCGCCTCGCGGATGCGCACCAGGCGCTTCGCCACGGCCGGCAGGCCGAAGGTGTTGTAGGGCTTGAGATTGACGTCCGCCTCGATATGGAGGGGGAGCGGCACTCCGTTCGAGGGGGTCTGTAACTGCGTGGACATGGGACAATTTTTGGATGGTTTGCGCGGCGCGCAAACAGCAAAATTTTCGCCGATTCATCTACCGACCTCCCAAATGCCCAGCTTCGACACTGTTCTCGAGCCCGATCACGTCAAGATCCGCAATGGCGTGGACAACGCCATCAAGGAAATCGGCACCCGTTTTGACTTCAAGGGCACGGGCGCCAAGGTCGAGCTCAAGGACAAGGAAATCCACGCCACGGGCGACAGCGAGTTCCAGCTGGAGCAGATCGAGGCTGTGTTGTACGGCAAGCTGACCAAGCAGGACGTGGTGATCAGCTTCCTCGACAAGGCCGAGAAGATCGAAAAGCTCGGTGGCGACAAGGTGCGCCAGGTCTACAAGATCAAGGAAGGCATCGAGGCAGCGCTGGCCAAGAAGATCGTGAACTCGCTGAAGGAAAGCAAGCTCAAGGTCCAGGCCAGCATCCAGGGTGATGCCGTGCGCGTGACCGGCAAGAACCGCGACGACCTGCAGACCGGCATCGCCCACCTGAAGAAGAACTTCAGCGACACGCCGCTCACCTACAACAATTTCCGCGATTGAGCATGCGCCGCTTTACGGGGCTCATTGCGCCCCTTCTCCTGTTGCTGGCCACGAGCCGCGCCCCGGCGCAGCCGCTGCCACCCCCGCCATCGCAGGTCCAGCTCAATGGCATGCTGGGATCACGCGCGGCCCTGTTGGTCATCGACGGTGAGCCGCGCACTGTCGAGGTCGGCGCCATGGTCAAGGGCGTCCGGTTGATCTCACTGGAGGATGGTCGCGCCGTCGTGGAATACGGCGGTCGGCGCCAGGCTCTCGCCCTCGGCGCCGCACCGGGCCGAGTGCTTGCGCAGAATGCCGCGCCGCCGCGCCAGATCGTGCTGCCCGTAGGCCCCGGCGGACATTTCACGACGCTGGGCATGATCAACGGCCAGGTCACGAGCTTCCTCGTCGACACCGGGGCGACCAGCATCTCCATCGGCCAGATCGAGGCCGAAAAGCTGGGCCTGCGCTATATGTACGGCAGGCGCATCGTCACCCAGACGGCCAATGGCGTCGTGCCGGCCTATCAGCTCCAGTTGGCGAGCGTGCGCATCGGCAGCGTCGAGGTTCGCGACGTCGAGGCCATCGTCATCCCCGGCCTGATGAGCCATGTGCTGCTTGGCAACAGCTTTCTGAACCGCTTCCAGATGCGGCGCGAGAACGACGTCATGACTTTGGAGCTGCAGCACTGATAGCAGCGGGCGGCTTCTGCAAGAATCCGGCGCCCCTCCCTAGCCGGTCCGCCTCGATGCCCCTTCAACCCGCCTTGCTGTCTGGCCTGCTGGCCGCCCTGTTGATTGCCGGCGCCCCCGCCGCGCTCGCCCAGGACGCCGCCAAGGCCTCGCGCTTCTACGAAGACGCTCTGCAGCGGTATGAAAAGCGGGACATTCCCGGCGCCATCGTGCAGCTGAAGAACGCGCTGCAGGCCGACAAGAGCCAGCTCTCGGTCCACGTGCTGCTGGGCAAGGCCTTGCTGGCCGACAGCCAGCCGGCGGCGGCCGAATTCGAGCTGGGCGAGGCCATCCGCATGGGCGTCAACCGCGCCGAGGTTGCCGTCGCCCTGGTCATGGCGCTGAATGCCCAGGGCAAGCAGTCCCAGGCGCTGGAGGACCCACGCATTCAGCCCGCCGGCCTGCCATCCGGCATCCAACAGCAGCTCATGCTGGAGCGCGCTCTGGCTCAGTCCGATATGGGCGATACCAAGGCCGCACTGGCAAGCGTGCTGGATGCACGTGCGCTGAACACCAGCGACGTGAACAGCTGGATCGCCGAAGTCCCGCTGCGGGTGCGCGGGCGCCAGTTCAACGAGGCCCATGCCGCGGCCGACCAGGCACTCAAGCTCTCACCCGACAACGCCGAGGCTCTCTATCAAAAGGCATCCGTCTTCCATGCCAACGGCCAGGTCGCCCCGGCGCTGGCCGGCTATGAGCGTGCCCTCAAGGCCCAGCCCAAGCATGCCGAATCCCACCTGGGCCGCGCCGGCCTGCTGATCRACCTGAACCGCGACGCCGAGGCGCTGGCCGAGGTCAACGAGCTCCAGACCATCAAGCCCAACGATCCGCGCGGCGCCTATCTGCGTGCTGTGCTGGCCGAGCGCGCCAACGACGCGCCCACTTCACGGGCCGCGTTGAAACGGATCACCGACCTGCTGGACCCCGTCCCCATCGAGTACATCCGCTACCGCACCCAGTTGCTGATGCTCAACGGCCTGGCGCACTACAGCCTGGGCGAGCTGGAAAAGTCCAAGCCCTTCCTGGAACTGGCCTCCCGCCAGCAACCCGGCAGCCCTCTCATCAAGCTGCTGGCCCAGGTCGCATTGAAGGAACCCAACGTCAACCGCGCCGTCGAATTGCTGGACGCCTACGTGAAGGCCCGGCCGGGCGACGGCCAGGCGTTGCTGATGCTGGCTTCCGCCCACATGAGCCAGGGGCGGCACTCGCGCGCCGTCGCGCTGATGCAGGACGCGATCAAGGCCAAGGATTCGCCGGAGTACCGCACGGCTTTGGGCCTGTCCCTGCTGCAAAGCGGGAAGGCGACACCCGCAGCCGACGAACTTGCCAAGGCCTACAAGAGCGACCCCAAGCAGACCTATGCCGGGCTGGCGCTGGTCACCCTGTATCTGCGCGAAGGCCAGGCCCCCAAGGCCCTGGCCGTGGCCGATACGCTGGCGCGCGCCAACCCGAACAATGCAACCGTCCTCATGGTCCAGGCC
>NZ_JBFUMO010000636.1:0-3141 GCF_054049355.1 Roseateles sp. P5_E11
GAACAGGTGATGCGGTCGCCGTCGCCTTCAGCGGCGGCCTGGATTCCACGGCCCTGTTGCATGCGACCGCTCGCGCGGCGCAAGGCAGCAGGGTCGTTGCCCTTCATGTCCACCACGGCCTGCAGCCGCAGGCCGACGACTGGGTCGCGCATTGCGAGCGCGTGGCGCATGAGTTCGGAGCGGCCTATGTCTGCACGCGGCTGAGCGGATCGCCGGCGCGCGGCGACAGCGTGGAGGCCTGGGCTCATGCGGGCCGGCATCGCGCCCTGCACGACATGGCTGTTGCGGCGGGGGCCGACCTGCTGCTGCTGGCCCATCACCGACAGGACCAGGCCGAGACCTTCGTGCTGCAGGCTTTGCGCGGCGCCGGCACGGCGGGCCTTGCTGGCATGCCCAGGGCGCAATGGCGCGACGGCGTCTGCTGGGCACGGCCCTGGCTTGATCAGCCGCGCGACCTCATCCGCGCTTACGCCGAGCAGCATGGGCTCAGCTGGATAGAAGATCCGAGCAATGCCGATGCGCGCCATGCCCGCAACCGACTGCGCCAGACGCTGTGGCCGGCCTTTGCGGCGGCCGAGGCGGGCCTGGCCCAGTCGGCGCGCTGGGCGCAGCAGGCTGAGGAACTGGCTGCGGAAGTCGCGGCATCCGACCTTGCGGAGCTCGCGACCGCCGAGCGGCTGGATCTGGCCGCCGTGTTCCGCCTGTCGCCCGCCCGCGCAAGCAACGCGCTACGCGCCTGGCTGTCGCGGTACGCGAGCGTGCCGGCCAGCCTGGTCGAGCGCCTGCGGTCTGAATGGCATTCGGGCGCCACGCTGTCCTGGCCCGCGCCCGGTGGTGCCGTGCACGCCTATCGCGACGGCCTTTACTGGGCCGCCGAATCGGCCGCCCCGCCGCCTGCGTCGATGCTGAACCTGAGTCGCCCCGGCCTGCATCCTCAGCCGGCCTGGCAGGGCGCATGGCTCGTCGAGCCGGCCTCGCCCGGCATCGCGGTGGCGCGACTCGCCCAACTGACTCAGCGCGCTCGCACCGGCGGTGAGCAATTCCAACGGGCTCCGGCCTCCGTGCAGCGTGCTCTCAAGAAGGCCTGCCAGGAAGCCGGCCTGCCGCCGTGGCGGCGCGGCGGGCCACTGCTTTTTGACACGCAGCAGCGCCTCATTGCCGTCGCCGGGCTTGGCATGGACGCCCGTGCCTTCGCCGATCAAGATGAGCCGAAGCTGTCCTTGCGCTGGCTGGAGGACGCAGCCTTGCCGCAGAGCGAAGGCGACGGCGGGACTGCCGCTTAAAATCGGGGGTTTGCGAGCATCCGTCCCGGCAGCTCACTCTTCCAGCCTTCGCTCAAACACATGGCTCTGATCGTCCACAAGTACGGCGGCACCTCGATGGGGTCCACCGATCGCATCCGCAACGTGGCCAAACGCGTCGCCAAATGGGTGCGCGCCGGCCACCAGCTGGTGGTCGTGCCCTCGGCGATGAGCGGTGAAACCAACCGTCTGCTCGGTCTGGCCAAGGAACTGTCACCGGCCAGCATGACGCCGGCCGTGATGCGCGAGATGGACGCCATCGCCGCCACCGGCGAGCAGGTCTCCGTCGGCCTGCTGGCCATTGCGCTGCAGGCCGAAGGGCTGGAAGCGGTCAGCTATGCCGGCTGGCAGGTGCCGGTGGCCACCGACTCGTCCTTCACCAAGGCCCGCATCGAGAGCATCGACGATGTCCGCGTGCGTGCTGACCTGGCCGCTGGGAAGGTGGTTGTCATCACCGGCTTCCAGGGCATCGACCCGGAAGGCCACATCACGACGCTGGGCCGCGGGGGTTCCGACACGTCGGCCGTGGCGATTGCTGCGGCGATGAAGGCTGCCGAATGTCTGATCTACACCGACGTGGACGGCGTCTACACGACCGACCCGCGCGTGGTGCCCGAGGCGCGGCGCCTGAGCACCATCACGTTCGAGGAAATGCTGGAGATGGCCTCGCTCGGCTCCAAGATCCTGCAGATCCGCTCCGTGGAGTTCGCGGGCAAGTACCGCGTGCCGCTGCGCGTGCTGTCCAGCTTCACACCCTGGGACATCGACATCACTGAAGAGGCCGCCTCCGGCACGCTGATCACTTTCGAACAAGAGGACGAGAACATGGAACAAGCCGTCGTTTCGGGTATTGCCTTCAACCGTGACGAGGCCAAGGTGACGCTGCTCGGCGTGCCCGACAAGCCCGGCATCGCCTTCCAGATCCTGGGACCCGTGGCCGAGGCCAACATCGACATCGACGTCATCATCCAGAACGTCTCCCACGACGGCAAGACCGACTTCTCCTTCACCGTGCACCGCAACGACTACGCGCGCACGATGGAGCTGCTGCAGAACACGGTCGGCCCGGCCACCAACGCCAGCAAGGTCGTCGGCGACCCCAAGATCTGCAAGGTCTCCATCGTTGGTATCGGCATGCGCTCGCATGTCGGCGTGGCCAGCAAGATGTTCCGCGCGTTGAGTGAAGAGGGCATCAACATCCAGATGATCTCCACCAGCGAGATCAAGACCAGCGTCGTCATCGACGAGAAGTACATGGAGCTGGCCGTGCGCGCATTGCACAAGGCCTTCGACCTCGATCAGGAAGCCGCTACCGCGGCCTGATTTCTGTCTGAGATTGCTCCGCACTGGTATAGAATGCGGGGCTGTGCTGGAGACGTGACCGAGTGGCCGAAGGTGCTCCCCTGCTAAGGGAGTATTTGCGCTAAAACGCGAATCGAGGGTTCGAATCCCTCCGTCTCCTCCAAACACATCAAAGCCCGTCCTCGTGACGGGCTTTGTCTTTTCGGCGTTCCAACAGGCGCTTTTGGGCGATTCGTCACGAATTGATCGTTTCAAGTCCAAATTTGCCAAATCTCCCGTTTATTCGGTTATTTATGATCGCCACGTGGCGGTCAAGACAATAAATCGGGTGAGGCAGGGCTTCGCTACCCTGCTGGTGCTTGCCGGGGCGCTGCTGGCCGCTGCGGCCGCGCGCGCCGTGCAGCCCATCACTCATGCTCTGCCGGTGTCGCCGACCACCGTCCGGCTTTTCGTGCCCTTCATGGCCGGCGGTGAGGCCGACGGCTCGGCGCGCAATTTCGTCCAGAGCGCGACACGCGTTGGCGGCGTGGGCTTCGAG
>NZ_JBFUMO010000637.1:0-3134 GCF_054049355.1 Roseateles sp. P5_E11
ATCACGCGGCGCGCTAMGAGCAGAGCGCCGAGTTCATCCGCATCTGGCGCGAACTGCTGGCCCGCTCGCACACCGGCGAGCCGCTGGACCTGGATGGTGAGCATCTCAGCGTCAAGGGCGGCAAGGTGCTCTACCCGCCCATCAACAAGCCCTACCCGCCGGTGTTCTTCGGCGGCTCCTCAGGCCCGGCGCACGACCTGGCTGCGGAGCAGGTCGACACCTACCTGACCTGGGGCGAACCCCCGGCCGAGGTCGAGAAAAAACTCGCCGACGTGCGCGAACGCGCCGCGGCACGAGGCCGCCGCCTGCACTACGGCATCCGCCTGCATGTCATCGTGCGCGAGACCGAAGATGAAGCCTGGCGCGCCGCCGGCGAGCTGCTGTCCGAGCTGGACGAAACCACCGTCACCGCCGCCCAGGCGCGCTTCAAGACCATGGACTCGGTCGGCCAGCGCCGCATGGCCGAACTGCATGGTGGCCAGTTCAACAAGGCCGATGTGCGCCAGGGGCTGGAGATCGCGCCGAATCTGTGGGCCGGCGTGGGCCTGGTGCGCGGTGGCGCGGGCACGGCCCTGGTGGGCAGCCCGCAGCAGGTGGCGGACCGCATCAAGGAATACTCGGACATCGGCCTGGAGTACTTCATCCTCAGCGGCTATCCGCATCTGGACGAGGCCCACCGCTTTGCGGAACTGGTGTTCCCGCTGCTGCCGCTGGGCGTGCGCGAGAAGCTCACCGCGCCCGCGCTGACCGGCCCGTTCGGCGAAGTCGTGGCCAACAGCTACGTGCCCAAGGCCGTTTCCGCGAGCTGAACCGATGTTGCGCCGCCTCATCCCCTGGCTGCTGCCCGCAGCTCTCCTCGTCGCCTGGGAGATCGCCTCACGCAGCGGGGTGCTGTCTGCGCGCATCCTGCCCGAGCCCGCCGCGGTGCTGGCCGCCTTCTGGCAGCTGCTGCGCTCGGGCGAATTGGCGCATCACGTCGCCGTCAGCACGGCGCGGGCCTTCTCGGCGCTGGCCATCGGCGGCGGCCTCGGCCTGTTGCTGGGCCTGCTGACCGGCACCTGGCGCGCGGCCGAGACGCTGCTGGACACGACGCTGCAGATGGTGCGCAACATCCCCGCGCTGGCGCTGATCCCCCTGGTCATCCTGTGGTTCGGCATCGACGAGGCCGCCAAGCTGGTGCTGGTCGCCGTGGGTGTGTTCTTCCCGGTCTACCTCAACACCTTCCACGGCATCCGCAACGTCGACCGCGACCTCATCGAGATGGCGCGCAGCTACGGCCTGTCGGGCTTCCAGCTGTACCGGCAGGTCATCCTGCCCGGCGCCTTGCCGTCCATCCTCGTCGGCCTGCGCTTCTCGCTCGGGCTGATGTGGGTGCTGCTGATCGTCGCCGAGACGCTGTCGGCCCAGGCCGGCATCGGCTACCTGACGATGAATGCGCGCGAATTCCTGCAGACCGACATCGTGCTGGTCGGCATCCTGCTGTATGCGGTGCTCGGCAAGCTGGCCGACGTCGTCGCGCGCGGGCTGGAGAAAGCCTGGCTGCCCTGGCACCGCGGCTATGCGGCTGAGGGGAACTGACCATGTGGCTCACTGAATTCGACACCCCCGTGCTACCGCGAGAGCCCGTGGTGGTCGACACGCCGGCACGCAACACGTCGAACGGCTTGGCGCTGCAACTGCGCGGCGTTGCCAAATCCTTCGGCACACGCCATGTGCTGCAGGACCTGGACCTGACCGTCGCGCCGGGCGAGTTCGTCGCGCTGGTGGGCCGCAGCGGCTGCGGCAAGAGCACGCTGCTGCGGCTCATCGCCGGGCTGGACTCGCCGAGCGCCGGCCTTGTCGAAGCGGGGACGGCGGGCGAGCGCCGGCTGATGTTCCAGGACGCCCGCCTGCTGCCCTGGAAGCGCGTTGTCGACAACGTCGCGCTCGGCCTCGCCGGCCCCGATGCCAGGGACCGCGCGATGGAGGCACTGTCCCAGGTTGGCCTCGCCGGCCGCGGCAGCGACTGGCCGGCGACGCTGTCAGGCGGTCAGCGCCAGCGCGTGGCACTCGCCCGCGCTCTCGTGCACCGCCCTCGCCTGCTGCTGCTTGACGAGCCGTTGGGCGCGCTAGATGCGCTGACCCGGCTGGAGATGCACCGCCTCATCGAGCAGCTCTGGCGCCATCACGGCTTCACGGCCCTGCTCGTCACCCACGATGTCGCCGAGGCCGTGGCCCTGGCCAACCGCGTGCTGCTGATCGACCGCGGCGGCATCGCGCTGGATGCGACGGTCTCGCTGCCTCGCCCACGCTCGCGCACGGCGGCAGGGTTTGCGGAGCTGGAGGAGCGGGTGCTGCGGCAGATCGTCGGCCACCCGGCTTTGGCTTAGCGCCGGAAATGGCCGGCGGCCGACAGGAAGTCCGTGTCGGTTGACTTGCTAGCCCTCACTTGCCATGCCTCTGAGCACATTAACCAGCTCGGGCAGGCGTACCCAAACCTCACCAGAGAATACGTTTGTCTCTGTGACCTTCGCTGGAATTGTGGAGACGGCGCTTGGCAAAACAACATAGCGCGTGGGCACCGCGACGCCGTCCTTGTATTGGAAGTCAGCAACCCAATGAACTCTCAATGCACCGTTTCCGCTGTGCATCACGGTGTTCCTGCGAAGGCGGGAGGCACACCGCTTCTCGTGCTCGGCCTCAGCGTCGCGATGCATGGAATTGGCACTCATCACTGGCTCGTGCCTGCTCCCAGGCCCCACAAGGAACAGGACGTAGCGATTTCCAATTTCGTAGCCGTAGTAGTTCCCAAACTCAATAGTTGCCCCGGCTGAAGCGCCTTTGAATCCGTCGACTATCAAGGCCGAGTACTTGGCGCCGCAGGACTTCTCGCCCGTGCCAATCGTCTCACCAGACGTCACCTCCACCAAAGCGACGATGTCCGCATCTTGAAAGAGCTGAGAGACTTCAATCGGCGGCAGCGTCGTTCCCTGAACCATACAGTGGAGGCCGACTACGCAGACTAAGACCAATCGCTTCATGGTGATGGCCAGCGTGGGAGCTAAGCGGACAGCGAATCCGTCCGCTGCAGCGAATGATTAATTGAAGCTCTCATTGCATGTGGGGTGAATTGGTGACGGGAACAACGCCGACGA
>NZ_JBFUMO010000638.1:0-3132 GCF_054049355.1 Roseateles sp. P5_E11
CCAGGTATTGCAGCGAGTTGTAGCAACCCATGCCAAGAAAGCCCAGCCAGGCCAGACCACGCCAGCGCTTCAAGGCCTCCCGCGGGTCGGCCAAGGCGGCATCGGGGCTCGTGATCTGGAAGGCCTGGTTCTCGCCGGTGCTCAGCGACCGGATGACCAGGCGCGTGCCGGCCGCGTCGTTCACCAGGCTGGCGTTGACACCGACATTGGCGGCGTTGATCTTGTCGCGGATGCTGGACAGCGTGTCGGTCGCACTGACGGTGATGGCGGCGGGCGTGCCGCTGCCGGCGGTGAAGACCGGCGGGTCACCGGCCCAACGGCCCAGGGCGATGGTCAGGGTGCCGTCACCCAGGGTTTCGCTGCCACCAGTGAAGATGCGGCTGGCCACAGACTGGGCCGAGGCCAGCTGGCTGACCTTGAGCAGATGGTTCTGGCTGCCCGCGCTGCTGGCGCTGACGGTGGCGACCGAGGTGTCCGACACGCTGACCGTGGAAGCGTTCCACAGGCTGGCGTCGGACAGCTTCTGAGCGGCCGTCTGCATGCTGGATACGGCCGACTGCAGCTGGCCGTAAGCGGAGATCTTGGTCTGAAGCCTGGCAGAAGCCTGCTTGATGTTGTTGATCGGCTGCTGCTCGATCGACATCAGCTTGCTGACCAGGCTCTCGACATCAAGACCACTGCCGATACCGAGCGATGAGATGGTGGCCATAGCCCTTTCCTGTTAAGACCCGTTCCGTAACGCCTTCGGCATGCCGGTGGCGAACTTTAGGAAAACTTTCGCGGGACCGGCGCTGAAATGACAACGCCGGGACTTCCGACACGCGGATCCCGGCGTTTTTGGGTGCGGCGGGCGACTCAGCCCTTGAGCAGTTGCAGCACCTGCTGCGGCAGCTGGTTGGCCTGGGCGACCATGGCGTTGCCAGCCTGTTGCAGGATCTGTGCCCGCGACATGTTGGACGTTTCCTGGGCGTAGTCGGCATCCATGATGCGCGAGCGGGCTGCGGTCTGGTTCTCGACGGCGACCTGCAGGTTGGCGATCACCGAGTCGAAGCGGTTCTGCGTCGCACCGTAGGTGGAGCGAGCCAGATTGACCTGGGCGAGGGCGAAGTCCAGGAACTGGACGGCCACCGACGGGTCACCTTCGTCGCCGTTGGCGCCCGTCAGGGCGGGCGGCGCGCCAGCGGCGGAGAAATCCACCGCCGCGGTCGGCGGTACGCCCCCTGTACCGCTGCCGGAGGCGCCAAGAATGTTGATCTTGGTGCTGTTGATGGCAGCTTCCAGGGCGCCGTCGTTGCCGTTGGGCGTGCCGCTGGTTCCCAGGGTCGTCGTCAGGATGTCGCTTTGGGTGATGACGATCTGGTCATCCACCGTGGCGTTGGCGCCGACCTGGAACGTGAACGAGGTCGCCGCGCCGGTCAGGATCTGCGAACCGTTGAAGTTGGTATTGCGGATCAGCCGCCCCACTTCGGTCTGCAGCTGCGTGAACTCGTTGTTCAGCGCCGCGCGGTCCTGCACGTTGTTGGTGCCGTTGGCAGCCTGCACGGCCAGTTCACGCATGCGTTGCAGCATGTCGCCAACCTTGCCGAGCGAGCCTTCAGCCGTCTGCGCCAGCGAGATGCCGTCATTGGCATTGCGCATGGCAACCGACATGCCACGGACCTGGGTGTTCATCCGTTCGGCGATCGCCAGACCGGCGGCGTCGTCCTTGGCGGAATTCACACGCATGCCAGAAGACAGGCGCTGCATCGACACCGCCAGCAGCCCTTGGGAACTGTTCAGGTTCCGCTGCGCGTTCATCGATGCGATGTTGGTATTGATCGTCTGGGGCATTTAAGCACTCCTGCAACAGCCCGGTTGATTCCGGTGTCCGCGCCGCAGAAGTCAGCGACGCGATGGAGTGAATTGTGTTGGTGCCCTGCGCAGGTCAAACCTGCGAACAACGGTCAAAACCACGGCTATTAAGGAAGCGTTGTTCAACGCTTCTCAAGCCCGTGCCGGCGGTGCCCCACCGCCGGCGGCCTTGCTTCTATCAGCCGCCGCGCAGCAGCGTCAGCACCTGCTGGGGCAGTTGGTTGGCCTGCGAGATCATCGCCGTGCCGGCCTGCTGCAGGATCTGCGCCCGGCTCAGATTGGCGGTTTCGCTGGCGTAGTCAGCGTCCATGATGCGGCTGCGCGCGGCCGACTGGCTTTCCACCGACACCTGCAGGCTGGAGATGACGGCGTCGAAGCGGTTCTGGGCGGCACCGAAGGTGGAGCGGGCCGTGTTCACCTGGGACAGCGCCTGGTCGATCTTGGCGACCGAGTCCAGCGCACCTTTGGTGCCTGTGCCGGTGTAGAGATCGAAGGTGGCGCCGGTACCGGCCGCGCCGACCAGCAGGATGTCGGTGTTGGTCGTGTTGGTGACCTCGGCCAGGGCGCCCTGGTTGGTGCTGGCAGCGGTGGCGGCATTCAGGATGTCGGCACCGGTGATCGTGATGGTGTCGTTGGCCGTCGCGTTGGCGCCCACCTGGAAGGTGGTGGCTGCGGAGCCCGTCAGGATGGAGTTGCCGTTGAAGTTGGTGTTGCTGGACAGGCGCGTGATTTCGGACTGCAGCAGCGAGAATTCATTGTTCAGCGCAGTGCGGTCGTCGATGTTGTTCGTGCCGTTGGCTGATTGAACGGCCAGTTCACGCATGCGCTGCAGCATGTCGCCGATCTTGCCCAGCGCGCCTTCAGCGGTCTGCGCAAAGGAGATGCCATCGTTGGCGTTGCGGATGGCCACGCTCATGCCGCGCACCTGGGTGTTCATGCGTTCGGCGATGGCCAGGCCAGCGGCGTCGTCCTTGGCCGAGTTGACACGCAGGCCCGACGAGAGGCGCTGCATGCTGACCATCAGCGAGCCCTGCGAGGCGGACGTGTTGCGCTGAGCGTTCAGCGAGGCGAGGTTGGTGTTGATGATTGCGGACATGGCGCGTTCCTTTCAGTGCCAATAGGTTGAATCCGAGCCCTGGGCAGCCGGCGCATGGGGCCTTGTGGCCTGTTGCTTGGGCTGACGAGCTGGGACCCGTTGAAACCGTTATCGGACCGGTCGGGGGAACGCTTGAGAGTGATCCTTTGTAAAACGGGCCGCTCAATCTCGCGAATTGCGGGGTG
>NZ_JBFUMO010000639.1:0-3128 GCF_054049355.1 Roseateles sp. P5_E11
CAGTTCATGTTGCAGTGCAGCAAAAGAAGCACAGCAAACGGTTCAACCACCTGAAATCGGAGTCTCACCATGCTGACCGCTGAACAAGTCCTCGCCGCCCACAAGGCCAATGTCGAAACCCTCTTCGGCCTGACGAACAAGGCGTTCGAAGGCGTCGAAAAGCTCGTCGAGCTGAACCTGCAAGTCGCTCGCACCGCGCTGAGCGAAGCCGCCGACACCACCGCCGCCGCCCTGTCCGTCAAGGACGCACAAGAGCTGCTGTCCCTGCAAGCCGCCCTGCTGCAGCCGACCGCCGAGAAGGCCGCCTCCTACAGCCGCCACATCTACGACATCGCCTCTGCCACTGGCGCCGAAGTCGCCAAGGCTGCAGAAGCCAAGTTCGCCGATGTGCAGAAGAGCTTCACCGCCGTTGTCGACAACGCCGCCAAGAACGCCCCGGCCGGCACCGAGAACGCCGTCGCCCTGGTGAAGTCGGCTGTCGCTGCCGCGAACAACGCTTTCGAGTCGGTCCAGAAGGCCACCAAGCAAGCCGTTGAAGTGGCCGAGTCCAACTTCCAGGCCGCGACCAGCCAAGCCGTCAAGGCCACGCAGACCGCGACCCGCGCCGCCAAGCGCGCCGCCTGATCCTCAGGTTCTCGCCTCCCGAAAGCCCGGTGCACCCGCACCGGGCTTTTTCTTTGCCCGGCGCAAGTGCACCGGGCTTTCTCCTTTCCGACATTCGCGAACCCGGCTGTTGATTCGTCGCCGGCTGGYGTCGATTCGCCGATTCGGCGGCTCGCCGGTTGCGACGGGCGTGTCTACTCATGCCATCGCAAGTCGAGAACCGCACCATGAGACCCAACCGCATCCGCCATCGCCCGCCGTACCACCCGGCCCACCGCGTCGTCTTCGGGCTGGGCGTTATCGGCATCGGCACGCTGGCCCTGCTGGACAACCTTCACGTCTTCGGCATGCCGCTCCTGCGCACCTTCTGGCCGCTGGCCCTGGTGCTGTTCGGGCTGAGTCGCATCGTCTGGCCACGCCACGCGGGCAACTGGCTGTTCGGCATCGCCCTGGTCATCGTCGGCGCCGTGATGACCGCACAGAACCTGGACCTCGTCAGCATCCGGCTGCGCGACTGGTGGCCCGTCTTCATCATCCTGGCTGGCCTGTCCATCCTGGCGCGTGGCATGTTCCCGCGCTACCGCGGAGCAGGGGCTTGCGCCGACACGCCGTCGACGCTCGAGCACGGCGACCGCATTGCCATCGACGCAAGCTTCAGCGCCATCCGCCAGCAGAACGATTCGCGCGCCTTCAAGGGCGGCCGCATCGACGTGACCTTCGGCGGCGTCGAGCTGGACCTGCGCCAGGCCGCGATCGAGGGCCCTGAGGCCGTGCTCGAGATCTCGGCCCGCTTCAGCGGTGTCGAGCTGCGCGTGCCGCGCGACTGGCAAGTCATTGTCGACATCGCGCCCACGCTGGGCGGCGTGGAGGACCGTACGGTGCCGCCCATGAACCCGACGCAGCGCCTCGTGCTGCGGGGCGACGCGATGTTCGGCGGCGTCGAAGTCAAGAACTGAAGTGCACCCGCTGCTGGTGCACCGGCGCGGCCTGGCCGCCTGCCTGCTGGCCGCCGCGTTGGCCGGCACGGCGCTGGCCGCGCTGCTGGGCAGGCAAGGCCCGGTCGACTTCGCCTGGGCCTTGGCCTGGGCGCTGCCGCTGAGCACAGTGCTGAGCTTTGTCGCACTGTCGCTGTATCACCTCTGCCGCAGCCAGCCCTTCGGTGCCGGCCGCTGGCCGCGGGCACTGGCTGCACGGATTGCGGCCGTGCTGCTGCTCGGCGGCGCGGCGCTCGCACTCGCGGCAGGCTGGAATGCAGCGGGCCTCGCCCTCGGCCGCCCGGCCGGCCTGGTCACGATGACCCCGGCGACCTGGGGCTTCTTGCTGCTGGCCAATCTCATCCTGCTGACGCTGTCGGTGCTGGCCCACGACCTGCTGCTGGCCGTCGAATCCGCGCAAGCCTCCGCCACCCGCGAGGCCGAGGCGCGGCTGCTGGCCCGCGACATGGAGCTGCAGCTGCTGCGCCTGCAGATCGACCCGCATTTCCTCTTCAACAGCCTGAACTCCATCAGCGCGCTGACCAGCTTCGACCCCGTTGGCGCGCGGCAGATGAGCATCGACCTGGCGCAGTTCTTCCGCCAGACGCTGGCCTTGGGCAGCCGCGAGCGCATCCGCCTGGAGGACGAGCTTGAACTCATCGGCCACTATCTCGCCATCGAGCGCCAACGCCTGGGCGACAAGCTGCGCAGCGCCTTCGACACACCGCCCGAGACGCTGGCCGCCCTGCTGCCGCCGCTGACGCTGCAGCCCCTGGTCGAGAACGCACTGAAGCACGGCCTACGCGCGCTGGACGATGGCGGCCTGGTACAGATCCAGGCCCTGGTGCGCGACGGCTGGCTGCACCTGGCCGTTCGCAACCCCGTTCCCGCAGAACCATCACGGGAACCCGGCATGGGCCACGGCCTGCGCCACTTGCACGAGCGCCTGGCCGCCCAATACCGCGAACGGGCCCGCGTGAGCTGGGGCGCCACGCCCGAGGGCTTCGCGGTCGAGATCAGCATTCCATTCGAGAACGAGACGCCATGACGCTGCAAGCTCTCATTGCCGACGACGAACCCCTGGCCCGCCGCCTGCTGCGCGAGTTCCTGAAAGCCCACGCCGACATCACCATAGCCGCCGAGGCCGAGAACGGCCTGGACGCCGCCCGCGCCATCACCGAGCTCAAGCCCGACCTCGTCTTTCTCGACATCCAGATGCCGCGCCTGACGGGCCTCGAAGTGCTGGAGCTGACAGGCCGGCGCGACGGCGTCATCTTCACGACGGCACATGACCAGCACGCCATGCGCGCCTTCGAGCTGCATGCGGTGGACTATTTGCTCAAGCCCTTCAACCAGACGCGCTTCGACACCGCGCTGACACGCGCGCGCCGCCTGCTTGGTCAGGCTCAGCCCGGGCTGGACAAACTCGTCTCGCCCCAGGCGCTGAGCCGTGTGCTCGTCCGCGACGCCGAGCGCAGCGGAGGCATGCAGGTGCTGGCGGTCGACGCCATCGACTACATCGAGGCCCAGGCCGACAACGTCGCCTTCCAC
>NZ_JBFUMO010000640.1:0-3113 GCF_054049355.1 Roseateles sp. P5_E11
AGGCGAGGTGGGGCAGGAAGTCGCCGATGGAGAAGCAGCCCGCGGCAATCTGGCCGCCCATCAGGTCCTGCATGCCGGGCGCCGCGCCACGGTAGGGCGCGTGCGTGAGCTTGAGGCCGGCCGCGTGCTCGAACTGGTTGCCGAGGAAGTGGGGCATGGCGCCCGCTGCGGGCGAGGCGTAGGCGGCCTTGTCGGGGTTGGCCTTCAGCCAGTCGGCCAGTTGCGCCAGTGTCTTGACGGTGGCCGRCACCTGAGGCCCGACGCCGAAACCGCAGGTCGACAGCGCCAATGGCGAGACCGGGATGACGTCGGTCGCCGGGTTGTAGGCCAGCTTGCGGTAGGCATGCGGGTAGACGGTGAACATGGACGAAGGGCCGAGCAGCATCGTCAGGCCGTCGGGGGCCGCGTCCTTCAGCGCGCCAATGGCGATGCGGCCACCGGCGCCCACCTTCTGCTCGACGAGGATGGTCTCGGCCAGCTTGCCGCGGCCGAATTCGGCGAAGCGGCGGGCCGTCGTGTCCACCGAGCCGCCGGCCGGGAAGCCGACGAGGATGCGCGGCGGCTGGCCTTGCGCGCGCGCAGCGAGCGGCAAGGCCGCGAAGGAAAGCATCAGGTGGCGTCGTTGCATCATTTCTCTTGTCTCCGGTCGTGTTGTCAGTTGATAGGCGCTGCAGTGGCAACGCGGGCGAGGCGCTCCAGGGCCGTTTGCAGTGCAGGCCCCTGGTCGCCCAGGGCCCGGACCAGTGCACGGTCATGCTCGGCGACGGCGGCTTCAAGCTTGGCCAGCAGTCTTTTGCCGGCCGGCGTCAGATGCAGGCCCCAGCTGCGCGCGTCGTCGGGCGCGTCGCGGCGCTCGACCCAGCCCTGGGCGTTGAGCCAGTCGGTCAGGCGCAGCGCGCCGCTGCGGTGCAGGCCCATGGCCTGGCCGAGCAGCCCCTGGCGCAGGCCGGGGTTGCGTGCGATCAGCACCAGGGCGGCAAAGCGCGGCGGGCTGATGTCCCACTCGGCGGTGGCGCGGTAGAAGTCCAGGTAGAGCGCGTTCTGCGCGCGCCGCAGCGCATAGCCCAGCAAGCCGTCCAGCAGGCCGTAATCCAGCCCGGGAACAGGCAACATCGGGCCTTCGGGAGGAATGGCGCTGGGGCCGTCGGGCGTGCTCACCAATCCAGCTTAGTTTTTGTTGCTCACTGCAACTATCTCGCTTACCCTGAGTTAACCTGAGCTCATGAAGATCCTGATCGCAGGCGGTGGCATCGGCGGGCTGACGGCCGCGCTGGCCCTGCACGCACGCGGCCACGCCGTGACGGTGCTGGAGTCGGTGCGGGAACCTAAACCGCTGGGCGTGGGCATCAATCTGCTGCCGCATGCGGTCGCCGTGCTGGACGAATTGGGCCTGCTGCCGGCGCTGCGCGGCATGGCCGTCGAGACCTCGGCCCTCGTCTTCGCCAACAAGCACGGCCAGGCCATCTACCGCGACCCGCGCGGCCTGGAGGGCGGCTACAGCCATCCGCAGTTCAGCATCCATCGCGGTGAGCTGCAGATGCGGCTCTGGGCCGAAGCCTCGGCCAAGGTCACGGTGCTCGACGGCCAGCGCGTCGTCAACGTGCGCGATGAAGGCGACGACCGCGCCATTGCCGAGATCGCAACCGTGGATGGCCCGCGCGAGCAGGCGGCCGATCTCGTCATCGGCGCCGACGGCATCCACTCCGCTCTGCGCCGACGCCTCGCACCCGACGAAGGTGCGCCCTGTTGGCGCGGCGTCATGATGTGGCGTGGCACGACCTGGGCACCGCCCTTCCTGGACGGCCGCACCATGGTGCAGGCCGGCCACAGCCAGGCCAAGTTCGTCGTCTACCCGATTGGCGCACCGCGGGCCGACGGGCTGCAGCTCATCAACTGGATCGCCGACCGCCGCGTGCAGGAGCCCACGCCCGGCCTGACCGCCCCCGACCGCGCCGACTGGAGCCGCGTCGGCAATCTCGACGACCTGCTGCCCACCTTTGGTCACTGGCACTTCGACTGGCTGGACGTGCCTGGCCTCATCAGCCGCGCCGAGCAGATGCTGGAATGGCCCATGGTGGATCGCGATCCGCTGCCACGCTGGCAGCTCGGCCGCTCGACGCTGCTGGGTGACGCAGCCCACCCGATGGTGCCGATCGGCTCCAACGGCGCGACCCAGGCCATCATGGATGCCAAGGCGCTGGCCGAGGCCCTGAGCGCGCACGCCGACCTCGACACGGCACTGGCCGCCTACGAGGACGAACGGCGGCCGATGTGCGCCCGCATCGTCGAGATGAACCGCCGCGAAGGGCTGGACGCCATCCTCGACCGCGTGGAGGCCCTGGCACCGGAGGGCTTCGCCCGGCTGGCGGACGTCATCGACCCCGCCGAGGTGGCGGCCGAGATCAATGCGTACAAGGCGGCTGCGGGGCATCGCACACGCGCCCCTTGATCACCGCCGGGGCCGCGAGGATCATCGCGCCCCATGCCTTCACCCAAGCTCGGCCGCTCCGTTCCACCCCACGAACGCCATCCGGTCGCCTGGTACCAACCCAGCGTGCTGTGGACTGCCGCCAACCAGGTGCTGTCGTCACTGGACCAGCTGCGCAACCGCGACGGCCGCGAGGCCCAGCCGCAACCGCTGGTGGTCATCGACCGCAGCCAGCCCGAGGCCGACGGTACGTTCTGGTTTGATTTCATCGCCGACACCGGTGACGGCGGCAACGCCAGCTATGCGGTGGCGAGCGCCGCGCTGGCGCCCGAGCTGGCGCTCGACGGCGAGACCCTGCAGACACTCCCAAGAGGCCAGCTGCTGCTCTTCGGTGGCGACCTCGCCTACCCGGCCGCCAGCACCGAGGACTACCGCTACCGCTTCGTCGAGATGTTCGAGGCGGTGCGCAACGACTTCGCCGACACCCTGGTGCGCGGCCGGCGGCTGACGCTGGCGGCCGTGCCGCAGAACCACGACTGGATGGACTCGGCCTCGACCTTCAGCCGCTACTTCGTGCGTGGCTACGACTCGGCACCGCTGCTGGGCGCCGACATCCCGCAGCGCCAGTCCTACTTTTGCGTCAAGCTGCCCGGCGGCTGGTGGGCCCTGGCCCTGGACTTTGCAC
>NZ_JBFUMO010000641.1:0-3106 GCF_054049355.1 Roseateles sp. P5_E11
CCTCAAGGAGGCCCTGTGCTATCCGGAGCCCGCTGACAGCTTCGACGACGAAGCATGCAGGCAGGCGCTGCGGGACTGCAAGCTGCCCCAATTCGTCGAGCAGCTGCAAGAAAGTGCGCGGTGGCCCCAGCGCCTCTCCGGTGGAGAGCAGCAGCGCCTGGCGTTTGCACGAGCCATTCTGGCTCGGCCCGACTTCCTCTTCCTCGACGAATCGACCAGCGCCCTCGATTCGCCAACCGCGACGGCGCTGTACGAACTCCTCGCGGAACGGCTTCCGCGCACCACGGTGATCAGCGTGGCGCACACCACGACGTTGGACCAGTTCCACAACCGCGTGCTGGAGCTTCACCCCGGTCAACCGGCGGTGCAGTCAGAGCTTGCGCAACCCGCGGCCTCGCTGTCCAGCTGACGCCACCGATCACCGAACTTTGGAAGGACTCGCATGAGCGATCAGATCACTGCAGTTACTGATGCCACCTTTGCCCAGGAAGTAGAAGCAAGCGGCGTCCCGGTCCTGGTGGACTTCTGGGCGCCGTGGTGTGGCCCGTGCATGGCGCTGATGCCCGTCATGGAGGCCCTGACGCCGGCATACGAGGGCAGCCTCAAGATCGTCAAGGTCAATGTTGACGAGAACGAGGCGCTGAAGAACCGCTTCAACGTGCGCGGAATCCCGGCGCTGTTCCTGGTCAAGGACGGTGGCAAGAGCGTCACGCCGGTCAAGGAGCGCAGCCGCACGCGGCTGACGCTGGAGCTTGACGGCCTCCTCTCCTGATTCCCCAACAATTCTCAACGCGAAACACATATGTCTCTCGAAGCCTTTCATGGTGATGCATCTCTCAAGGCCGAAATGATCGGGCGCGTCCGCTCGATGGATGCGGACGGCAAGCTGCTGGTCATGGGCGTCCTTCATTGGGACGACGAGAAATCGCTGTACTCGTTCAACGGGGCCCTGGCCCAAACCGAAGACCGTGAAGAGTTCATCAAGAAGACGGGCATTCCTATCGAGCTGGCCCAGATCGTCGAGTCCACGGTCGCGCTGAACACGGTTTCTCTGCCGAGCAAGGACGCTCCTTTCGGTCTGGAGTTCCGCAGCGATGAGGAGACGCGCCGCTATGCAGCAGGCTGGTACGAAAGCGTTCGACCTGGCGCCGACCTCTCTGGCGTCATGCCCAAGTACATGACCTACTTCCTGGAGTTCGTCCTCGGCTCGGAGTTCGACCTCAAGGAATACATCTCGTCCGCGATGCGCTCGGCGGGCGAGAGGATCCTGGCCAACTGGAAAGCCGAGCTGGCGGGCGAGAAGACGGACCCCAAGGTATGGCGCGCAATCCGCGCGGAGGCTGTCGCCGCAAACGCCGGGTACGACGCCGCCTGGACCTACCCCCTCGCCTACTTCATCGAGACCTTCGCCTGGCCAGTACGCGACATGGTCGCCGAGTTTGGCCAGCCCTATGGCTTCCTGTGCGGCAACTGGCTGGCCTTCACGCGTCGACCCCACTTCGATGAGGTGGACCGGATGAACTCCGAGCTGTCGTTGAAGGGCTTTCTTCTCAGCGACCGCCTGGAGAAGGAGGGCAAGGGCGGCCAGGAGGAGATGCAGGCAATGCTCGATGCAAATCCTGACATCAAGCGAGCCATGATGCTCAACAGCGTGGATCCGGAGGGCTACGCCAATTACCGGCAAGCGCAGCTGCGTGCCTTCCCTGCCACGACGCCTCGCGTCAAGAAGCTGCTCGATCAGCTGGTCACGTTCATCTCAGAGGCGTGATCCCAGCATGCAACTCAAAGATACTTCGCTGCTCACCCGCGCCGTTCTGTTCGGCAACCCCGAACGCGGTGGCTGCCAGGTCAGTCCCTGCGGCACATGGATCGCCTTCGTCGCCCCACAGGATGGGGTGATGAACCTCTGGGTCACGGAACGCGGCCAGGACGCCGCTGCCTCGTTCAACTCCGCCAGGTGCATCACCAGGGACCGTGCCCGAGGCATCTACAACTTCAGCTGGTCCCACGACGGCACTCACCTGCTGTACCTGCAGGACGCCAATGGCGACGAGAACGACCACGTGTTCGCGGTCGCTGCGGCTGGCGGCGAAGCGCGGGACTTGACGCCGTTTCCAGGTGTACGCGCGTCGGTGCAGGCATTGAGCCTCAAGCACCCGGGCAAGGTGCTTGTCACGCTGAACAAGCGAGATCCTCGATTCGCCGACCTCTACGTGGTCGAGCTCGGCTCCGGCGAGTTAACGCTGGTCCGCGAGAACCCGCGCTTCTACGGTTTCGTGACGGATGACGACTACCAGGTCAAGCTGGCCATCGCGCCCAAGCCGGACGGCGGCCGCACGCTGCTCAAGCCAGCGGGAGACGACTGGGTTGCGTATCTGGAGACCGCCGCCGAGGACGCCGCCAACTCGCACCCGGTCGGATTGAATGCCGACGGGCACACGCTCTACATGCTCGACAGCAGCGGTCGCGACACCGCCGCGCTGGTCAGCATCGACCTGCGTCAGGAAGCTGCGACACCACGCCTGATCGCGCAGCATCCGCAGGGAGACATCAACGGCATCTGGGCACATCCTCGCAGCCACGCCCCCCTGGCCTGGATCGCGACCATCGAGCGTCGCGAGGTTCACGTGCTCGACGCAAGCCTTCAGAACGACCTGGCCTACCTTGATGCCCAGGGACTTGGCGAATGGGGCTTGACTACGCAGACCTTGGACGAGACCGTGTGGGTCGTGCGCGCCGCCCGCGACATGAACCCTGCGACGTACTACCTCTATGAGCGCGCTCGAGCAAAGCTGACCAAGCTCTACGACGCAGTCCCTTCGCTGGTCGACGCACCACTTGCGCGGATGCAGAGCACGAAGATCACGTCGCGTGACGGCTTGGACATGGTGAGCTATCTCACCCTGCCCGTGCATGTCGATCGACCAAACCATCCGCTGGCCAGCTCCCAGCCGGTGCCGCTCGTGCTCTTCGTTCACGGCGGCCCACGGGAGCGGGATCGTTGGGGCTACAACCCGTATCACCAGTGGTTAGCCAACCGCGGCTACGCAGTCCTGTCCGTCAACTATCGGTCGTCCACAGGCTTTGGCAAGGCGTACATCCGTGC
>NZ_JBFUMO010000642.1:0-3105 GCF_054049355.1 Roseateles sp. P5_E11
CGGGCCGGCTCGGGAGCGGCCCAGCGCTCGGCCCGAAAGCCGCTAGATCTGCATGTTCATGATCTCGGAGTAGGCCGAGACCAGGCGGTTCCTGACCTGCAGCGTGGCCTGGAAGCCGATCTGCGCCTTCTGCATCGAGACCATGGTCTCTTCAAGGCTGACGGTCGGGTTGTCCAGTTGCACCTCGCGCTGCAGGCGGGCGGCCTCGTTCTGCGAGGCGCTGACATTCTTCAGCGCCTGCGTCATCGCGTCGCCGAAGCTGGCGCCTGACGTGGCGGCCGGCTTGGGCGCAAGCGGCGTGCCATTGACCGCCAGGCCCGCTCGGGCGGCGGCCTGTGCAAAGTCGAAGGGGCGCAACTTCATGTCCATGGGGCAGGACTTTGGCAGCAAGTCACGCGCACTAAGGGCGGAGATGCGCGGGCTCAGTCGGCCACTTCGGCGCTTTCTTTAGGGGCCCGGCACGAATAATTTGCGCCATCGCCGGATTCCCCGGCCCCCGCTGTACTCGCCCATCCGATGGACAACGCCCTGAGCGCCTCTGCTGCTGCCGCCCYGGTGATGATCACCCCGATCAACGCCCAGCCCAACTTCGTGCAGCGCTTGAACGGCCTGCCGCTGCGCAGCAAGCTGACCATGGGCGCCGGCCTGGCCGCCCTGGCCGGCGCCGTGCTGGCCATCACGCTCTGGTCCAGCCAGGGCGACTACCGCCCGCTGTTCAGCGGCCTGGCCGACAAGGACGGTGGCGCCGTCATCGGCCAGCTGTCGGCCCT
This sequence comes from Roseateles sp. P5_E11, assembly GCF_054049355.1. Taxonomy (NCBI): domain Bacteria; kingdom Pseudomonadati; phylum Pseudomonadota; class Betaproteobacteria; order Burkholderiales; family Sphaerotilaceae; genus Roseateles; species Roseateles sp. P5_E11. Next base: position 771 of record NZ_JBFUMO010000642.1, read on the forward strand.
GCAGGTGCCCTACAAGCATGAGGCAGGCGGCACCATCCTCGTGCCCGCCGGCCAGGTTTACGAGCTGCGCATGAAGCTGGCGGCGATGGGCCTGCCCAAGGGCGGCACCGGCAACGCCGTCGGCTTCGAGCTGATGGACAAGTCCAGCATCGGTCAGACCCAGTTCAACGAACGCCTGAACTTCCAACGCGGTCTGGAAGGCGAGCTGACACGCACCATCACCGCCATGTCGGACGTGGCCGATGCCCGCGTGCACCTGGCCATCCCGCAGCAGAACGGCTTCTTCCGCGAGCAGCAAAAGCCCAGCGCCTCCGTCGTGCTGACCCTGCGCGGCGGCCGCACGCTGGATCGCAACCAGATCGCCGGCATCGTGCACCTCGTCTCCAGTGCCGTGCCCGAGCTCAATCCCAAGGCCGTCAGCGTACTGGACCAGACCGGCGCCCTGATCTCCCAGACCGGCGCGGACACCGCCACCGGACTCGACAGCCAGCAGCTCCTTTACAAGCAGCAGGTCGAAGCCGGCTTCAACAAGCGCATCTTCGAATTGCTGGAGCCCGTTGTCGGGCGCGACAACCTGCGCTCCTCCGTCACCGCCGACGTGGACTTCTCCCAGACCGAGGCCACCGCCGAGGAGTACCGCCCCAACCAGGGCGCAGGAGCCCAGGCCGCGGTGCGCTCCAGCCAGAGCAACGAGAGCAACAACGCCAGCAATGCCACGCCCACCGGCGTACCCGGTGCTGCCACCAACCAACCGCCTGTGCCGGCCACCGCCCCGGTCAATGGCGCCAGCGCCCCGCTGCAGGCCGCACAAGGAGCGGGGGCTGGCGGCAACAGCCGCCGCGAGCAGGTCACCAACTACGAGGTCGACAAGACCGTGCGCGTCACGCGCGGCGCGGTCGGCAACGTCAAGCGCCTGAACGCAGCCATCGTCGTCAATCACCGCTCGGTGACCGACGCCAAGGGCAAGACGACGCAGCAGCCCGTGCCGACCGAAGAGATCACGCGCCTGACCGACCTCGTCAAGGAAGCCATGGGCTTCAACACCGAGCGCGGCGACTCGGTCAAGGTCATCAGCGCGCCCTTCGTCGTCGACAAGACCGAACCGGCCGATGTGCCGATCTGGAAGCAACCCTGGCTGCTGGACGTTGCCCGCAGCGCCATCGTGCCGCTGGCCTTCGTCGCCATCGCGCTGATCGCCGTCTTCGGCATGATCCGCCCCGCCATCAAGGCCGCGGCGCCGCAGCCGCCCGAGGACAAGGCCGAGACGGTGGATGAAGTCGTCGATGACGAAGAGCTGCTGCCTGGGGGCGCCGGCATGCCGCGCCTTGAAGCGCCGATTCATAACGAAAAACTCGAGCGTGCCCGCGCCCTGGCCCGCGACAATCCGGTAGCGGTCGCCAACATCATGCGCGACTGGATGGCCGGCGAGACGGCTGCGTGAAAATGAACCCCTCGTCCAAGGCGTACCTTGGCCGGTCCCCCGAGGGGACGGCGATGCTTGCGGCGTTGAGCCGCAAGCACACCGCCATGGCGGGCCGGCTTGGCGAACTGGAGTCGGACACAAGCAGTCCCTGCGGACTGCTTGTGCCTACGACAGGCCAAGGGCCTCTGGCCCTTGGCAGCCCGGCGCGCGGCCCGGAAGGCACTACGCCTCGCAATGAGGTTTGATCATGGATGACAAGGGCATAGAGAACGCTGCAATCCTGTTGATGTCGCTGGGCGAAGAAGAAGCCAGCGAGGTCTTCAAGCATCTGTCGCCCAAAGAGGTGCAGGCGCTGGGGGAGCAGATCGCCAAGCTCAAGGTCATCAAGCGGGCCCAGGTCGAGACCGTGCTCGACAAGTTCGATGCCGTCGCCGAGACCCAGAGCACCCTGGTCACCGACACCGACGAATACGTGCGCGCCGTGCTGCGCAAGGCCCTCGGCGAGGACAAGGCCAACCTGCTGCTGGACCGCATCCTGCAGGGCAGCGACGTCTCCTCCATCGAGAGCCTGAAGTGGATGGACGCCGCCAGCGTCGCCGAGCTGCTGCGCAACGAACACCCGCAGATCATCGCGGCCATCCTGGCCCACCTGGATTTCGACCAGACCAGCTCGGTGCTGAAGATGTTCACCGAACGCGGCCGCAATGAGGTGCTGATCCGCATCGCCACGCTGGACGGCATCCAGCCAACGGCGCTGAAGGACCTCAACGAAGTGATGAGCCAAATCCTGGCCGGCGGCGAGCGCATGAAGAAGAGCTCACTGGGCGGCGCCAAGACGGCCGCTGAGATCATCAACATGATGGGCTCCAGCGTCGAGGCCTCGGTGCTGGACTACATCCGCGAGGCCGACTC
>NZ_JBFUMO010000643.1:0-3098 GCF_054049355.1 Roseateles sp. P5_E11
CGTGCGACCTACCTGATCAACGGGTCCAGCTCGATATTCCTTGATGTTGGCATCACCAGTCTCGCCAAGGAAATCAAGAACAGCCCGCTGGTCGACCGCTCGACGGAGAACCGGGTGGCGATCGGCTACATGTACCGCTTCTGATGAACCGCATCCTCCTGGTCGAGGACCATGAACGCTTGGGACGCCTCATCCGCGAGGGGCTGTCACAGGCCGGCATTGCGGCCGACGTGGTGGGGCACATAGACGCAGCTTGGGTGGCTCTCAGGCAGGTCGACTACGGCGCCCTGGTTCTTGATCGTGGATTGCCGGATGGCGACGGTCTGGCCTTGCTGCAACGCTTGCGCAGCGAGGGAAACGGCATCGCGTGCCTGGTGCTGACGGCGCGCGATGCCCTGGGCGACAGGGTCAAAGGGCTCGAAGCCGGTGCCGACGACTACCTTCCCAAACCGTTCGCCATGGATGAGATGGTGGCACGCGTTCGTGCGTTGCTGCGGCGACCTGCGCAGCAGCGCTCGCTGGACCCCGCTTCGGGTGACCTGCGGCTCCATCCGCAGGCCGGAACGGTTCAATGCAGAGATGACACCGTGACGCTTGCGATGGCGGAAATGCAGATCATGCTTTTGCTGGTGCAGGCCAATGGGAATATGGTCCGCCGCGCTGCGCTTGAGGCGGCCGGGTGGGGCCTGTCCGACGCAGTGACGCCGAATGCCTTGAACGTTGTGCTGCACCGCCTGCGGCGCAAGTTGTCGGCGATTGGCTCTTGCCAGCGGATCGTCAACGTGAAGAGTCTCGGCTACGCGCTTCAGGATGCAAATGCCGCGCAATAGCCTGGGTCTGCGGGTGCTCGGCGCGTACCTGACTGGCGTCGTGGTCAGYGTCGTCCTGATTGCGGTGGGACTGACGGCGTTGCTGACCTACCGTGCCGACGTCCTGAACTGGCGGGTGACTGATCAGGCCCGAGCCATCGCCAAGCGCGTGAAATTCGACGACCAGGGCCAACCGGTCGGCCTGCTCTCTAACGGGAATGACGTCGATTGGATCTATCTCAGCCTCAAGGATGAGCTTGCCTACCGGGTGCTTGACTCGTCAGGCAAGGCGGTTCTCAACTCCCCGGCCGGCGAAGAGTTCTGGCCTGACAGGGATTCGAGGGTCCGTAGCTGGGAGCAAGTCGGGTTTACCTTCGAGCGCGGTGGATCGAGGATTCACGTTGCCACGGCGCCTTTGCAACATGACGGGCGCACATGGCATGTGCAGTACGCCGGCAGCGCTCGCATGTCCGACCTGTTTCATGTGGAGTTTGCGTTGCCGCTGTTGAGCAAGGTCATAGCCCTGTTCAGCCTGATCCTGCTGGTGGTCTTTGGTGCTTGCTCGTACGTGACTCTTTGGCGCACCTTCCGCCCGTTGAGGGACATCTCTGCATCGGCGACGAAGATCTCGCCGCGCTCCCTGCACGCCAGATTGCCAACGGACAGTGCACCATCGGAGGTGGCGCCTCTCGTGGACAGCTTCAACCGGACGCTGGATCGGCTGGAGCGCGGATACCGCGTACAGCAGGAGTTCTTGGCTTCGGCTGCCCACGAGCTGAAGACGCCGCTGGCCTTGATCCGAGCACAGGTCGAGTTGAGCAGTGCAAGCGTGGAACGCGATTCCTTGCTCCAGGACGTTGAGCACATGACTCGGCAGGTGCAGCAGCTCCTGCTGCTGGCGGAAGCCAGCGAACTGCAGAACTACAACCTGGCGCCGGTCGACATTCTCGAGCTGGCTCAGGAGGTGTCGGCCTACCTGCAGCGAATGGCACAGGCTGCCCAGGTGCGGATGGAACTGCAAGCCGGCAGATCGCGCCCAACATGGCTTGCTGATCGCCACGCCTTCTTCATGCTGCTGAAGAACTTGGTTGAAAACGCCATCCAGCATTCGCCACCTGGGGCATTGGTGAGTATCGAGGCTGACATCCGATCGATCAGCGTGCGTGACCGGGGCGTCGGCGCAACCGATGAACAACTGTCACGGATGTTTATTCGCTTCTGGCGCGGGGCACATCGCCGTGACCAGGGTGCCGGCCTTGGCCTGGCTATCTGCCTGGAGGTCGCTGAAGCTCATGGATGGTCGCTGACTGCAGGGCGAGCAGACCCCGGTTTACGGTTCGAGCTGACGCGACCGGACCAGCGGTAACTTCTTCTGCACAGCACCGGCAAGGCACGGCAGTTACCTCTCTCGGCAGATCGACAATCTAGAGCAGGGCCAGTGACCTGTTCAGCCGCTTGGGTGGCGAACGGTTCCTGCTGTCCTAGCGGGCGCAAGCCATAGCGAAGCCGGCAGCGACGCGAACCAGGGTCCTCAGGTGTTCGAGTGCGAGCCCGTTGCGGTGAACCTGCCGCCGGATGCCGTCAGCGGTGGCGTGGGTAGCAGGCCTGGTTCGACCGGGTGATGACCCTGACATCGTGACGACGTTTTAGCGCCTGCGGCTAGGGGTGGGTGCGGTCAACACGGCGACTAGGCGCTTCATCGTCTGCTGGGTTGTGACGCGATCGTCGCGCCAGTAGTCGCTGATGACTTCCCGAACCGCGTCCTCGACTTCAGCGCGGACGGACATGCTGAAGCTCGGCACGAGGCTGTTGCTCTGCGTCGCTTGGCGGAACGCCGTCGCAGACTGCTGGCCACAGCGGTCGAAGCCAGACAGATCTGCTTCCTGGTTCGCCGGGATGGAGCCCTTGATCATGTTGAACTGCTGCTGGACATCCGGCTGCATGACCAAGCGGGCGAAGTCCTGTTGGGCCCGGGCCTTGGCTGCGTCCGCCATGGCGAACATTACAAACGAATCGCTGGTGAAGATGTAGCCATCACCCGTCCCGGGCGGGGCAACGCACTGGAACTGGAATCCTGACGACTCAGCGGCGGCCACAAAGATGGGTTTGGCCCAGTCACCGACGATCTGCATGGCGGCCTTGCCGCGGATGACGGCGCGGGTGGCCTCCGTCCAGTCGTGCTGCGGCGCCTGCCAGTCCGTCTCCCGGCGCAGACGCCGGAACGTGGTGAGCACCTTCTCCATCAGCGGGCTGTTGATTACGTTCGGATCCAGCTTGCTGAAGGCCTGC
>NZ_JBFUMO010000644.1:0-3097 GCF_054049355.1 Roseateles sp. P5_E11
CCTCTTCGATGCCATAGCGCTGGATGAGGTGGCGCGCGAACGCGTCGATCAGCTCGGCCCAGGGCCCCGGTTGCGGGTGCGAGGTGTTGCCCTTCCAGTAGAAGATCTTCAGGTCGGAGGTCTTCATCACGGCGGGTGTGAAGCCCAGCTCGATGAAGGGCTTGACGCCACTGGCCAGCATGCCGTCGTACAGCTTGTCGATGCCGGTCCAGTCGAACACCAGCTTGTCGCCGTCCTTCTTCACCGTGCCGTAGACGTCGTGAAAGATGTCGTGGAAGCGCACATAGCGAAAGCCCAGCTCGTCCGCCGCCGTCTTGAGCTGGGCGAGGTTTTCGGGGCGGCCGGTGGTGCCCGGGTAGTCCGCGCCGACCGAGAGATCGAAGAAGCGGTCCATGGGCTGGGTCGCAGCAGCGCGGTCCAGCGTCACCACGCGAGCGGCGGGAGTGGCCGCAGGGGTCGCGGTGCACAGGCCAAGTGAAAGGAGCGTCGCCGCGAGGCTGATAACGCTTCGGGGCAGGGACAGGGATGTGTTCATTGGAGGATTTCGGAGGACTTCGGAAGAGAGGGCGGCAGGCCCGGCGCCAGAAGCTGGACGCCAGGCCGCCGAACCATTGGCTCAGTTGCTGTAGAGGAAACCGCGGCCGTTCCCGCTGTCGTAGATACGTCCGGAATCGGCCAAGGAATTCAAAAGAAGGTCCGCCATGCGGCGGACCTTCGGACAAACTCCCAGGGAATTACAGACCCGGAATCGGAGCAATATCGGAAGTGCCAAGCATGGAGCCAAGCAGGTTCCAGTCCAGGACTTCACCGGTCGTCTCGTGGAAAATGTCGTGTTGGGTTACCCAGCCCGTGCCACTGAACCCAAGGCTGGCGATCTTGTTCTGCACGTACTTGTTCCAGTGCGTGGCTGCCCGGTAGTTCTGGTCCTTGTATGAGCCGGTCAGGCCGAGGCTCGCCGGCTTTACCCCCGCGCGATATTCGCCGATCAGCACGGGGATACCCCGGTCCGTGAAATACTTCATCTTGGCGAGCTGAGCATCAATGGAGCTTTCGTTATATCCCCCCTTGACATTGCGATTCGTAAACTGATTGCTCACGTTATAACTTCCCCAGAAGGCACTCCAAGTCCCCCACGACTCATCTGTTTCCATCAAGGTGAAGTCGAAGGGATCATAAAAGTGCACTTCGACCATCCGCTTATTCGCCGGATCCGAAGGTAGATTCTTTCCATAGTTAATCGTGTTATCGATATTGGTGTTCGGCCCTTGGACGATCAGCCAGCGAACGGCATTGCCGCCGCCGTTGGCGCGCATCGCGGTAATCCAATTTTGCTGGTATTGGTAAAGCACATCGGTCTTGGCCTGGGTTGGCGCGTCAGGTTCGTTGGCGACAGCKAAGGCCAATTTGTCGCTGTCATACCATTTGAAAGTATTCGCAACMTGGGTCCACATGTTGATCAACTTGGCATTGATCGCAGGGTCGTAGGAATTGAAGCCGTTGCGTTCGAACCAGCCAAGGTCATAGTGGTCGTTGATGATGACGTACAGGCCGTCGGCGAGGGCCCAGTCGACCGTCTGCTTGACCTGGGCCATGAACGCGGGATCGATCGTTCCGTTGGTGGAATGAAAATCCCACGCAACGGGTATGCGCAGGGTCTTGAACCCCCTATCCCTGATGGAGTCGATCAGCGCTTTGGTCGGCGCCGCCGCTCCTGGCCAGAATGCTTCGAGGGTGTTTCCCAGGTTGATACCGGGATTCGGAAAGACTTGGGTCTGCGCGCTGGGCACGGTGATCGCGAACGCCTGGGTGGTCTTGGCGCCGCAGGTGTTGGTGTAGGTGGCGGTGGCCGTGCAGCTGGCAGTGGGCGTGATGGTCTGCTGGCGTGCCGAGCCCGACGTACCGCAGCCGCTCCACCCCCACGAGCCGCCGGTCGTCGGCTGCGGGCCGAGGATGGCCGAGTTGCCAGCGGTGACCGTGGCTGAGGACGTCTGCGTCCAGGAGCCGTTGGCGCTGATGTAGGGCGTGATGGCTGTCGGCGCGCAGCTGGTGCCGCGTGTGGCGCTGGCCGAGCCGGAGTTGTAGCTGCCGGCGTTGGTCGTGAACTTGACCCAGTACCAGTACGGCGTGCCGGTGTTGGCCGAGCCGTCGGCGTAGCTCCGGGCGCTGCTGCCCGGCACGGCGATGCGGGTGCGGCCGGCGGGGTCGGCGTCGATGTCGCGGTAGACCTCCAGTGACGTGACGGTGCCGCTGACGGTCCAACTGAGCTGGTTGTTGTTGGCCGTTCCGCTGGCTGTGAGGCAGACGGTGGCGCCGCCGCCACTGCCGCAGCTTTGCGCCTGCGCGAGGCTGCCTGCGCTTGCTCCGAATGCAAGCAGCAGTGCTGGTATCAAGGTTCTCATGTTCTACCTTTCAAGGTTGAAAGTGCTCGGCCGGTTGTCTCCTCCGGACTCGAGCGTTATGGAAGGACGCAGCTCAGTACATGGGCTTACATCCCGACAACTCCGAGGGATTGGGGTGGCAGCTCCAGCACCAGGGGCCTTGCGGGCCGGGCTTCGCGGAGAACGGTGCCGGCACGACGGCCTGCGGCTGCTGGAATGTGTTGTGGGTGAGGCGCACGGCGAAGATCAGCGGGAGTCGCCGGTTGGTCCGATGCGGTAGTAGTCAAAGTCCACATGGCCGCCGGCGGTCTTGGTCGAATAGAAGAAGAGGCCGTAGCGATAACCCATGAAGTGCTTTGGGTAGGAATAGGTCAGGCGCGAGGGACGTCCGATGGCAGTCCAGGATTTGCCGTCGAGGCTGTAGGAGAAGCGAGCGACCTCGGGCGCGGGCTCAAATTCGCTTTCGACCTTGAGGTGAACGGTTTTGCCAGCGAGGGGAATGGAGGCGATCTCCTCGGGCTTGTCGGAATCGGCGCTCACCATGACGAGCGATCTGACGCCACCGGTCATCTTGACGCCGACAAAACCGTACTGTTTCTGGAAGACCGTGAGGCCGGCCACATCGCCGTCTTTCATGCCGCTCACATCGATGCTTGTCGTGGCGGAACTGGCAGGGCCAAAGGTGCGCTGGGTGAGGGTGTTCGTGGCCTCCGGCAACG
>NZ_JBFUMO010000645.1:0-3096 GCF_054049355.1 Roseateles sp. P5_E11
AGCCGATGGTGCCGGAGCCGATGGTGCCGGCCACGTTGGCCGGTGCCGAGACGGTGTTGGCCGCCGAGATCGAGCCGTTGGACTCGGTCTCGTTGACCGTCGGCAGGCCGCCCGTGCCCGTGATGGCCGCCACCGCAGCCGCCGCATCCAGGATGCCGGCGCCGCATTGCGAGCAGCTGCCCGGGAAGGCTCGCGCGCTGCTGATCAGCGCGGCCTTGATCTGGTCGGGCGTGGCGGTCGGCTTGGCGCTCATCATCAGCGCGACGACACCGGCYACATGCGGCGTGGCCATCGACGTGCCCTGGTAGTAGGCATAGCTGTCGGCGCCCGGCGCCTTGGTGCCGGCGTTCAGCGTGCTGAGGATGCCGTTGCTGCTGCTGGAGCGCACATCACCACCGGGCGCCGCCAGCGTCACGATGGCGCCGTAGTTCGAGTAGTAGGCGCGAGCACCATTGCGATCCGTGGCTGCCACGGCAACCACGCCGGAGCAGTTCGCCGGGTTGGAGTTGCTGGCGTTCTGGTTCTCGTTGCCGGCTGCGACGATGACGCTCGTGCCGCGCGAACGGGCGCTGTTGATGGCATTCTGCGACGTGGTGTCGCAGGCACCGCCGCCACCGAGGGACATGTTGATGACCTTGGCCGGCGTGGCGTTGGTGGGCAGGCCCGAGACGCTGCCGCCCGAGGCCCAGACCATGCCGTCGGCGATGTCGGAGGTGTAGCCGCCGCACTTGCCCAGCACGCGCACGGGCTGCACCTTGGCGTTGAAGGCGATGCCCGCCACGCCGGTGGAGTTGTTGGTCTTGGCCGCGATGGTGCCGGCCACATGCGTGCCGTGCCAGCTGGAGCTGCTGGCCGGCTCGCCGGTACCGCATTCGCCCGCGGCGGTCCAGTCGCCCGGGTCGCTCGGGTCGCTGTCACGGCCACTGCCGTCGTTGGAGACGGCCGTGTCGTTGATCATGTCGTAGCCGGCCACGATCTGGCCCGACAGGTCGGCATGCGGGCGGTAGCCGGTGTCGATGACGGCCACGACGACGCCCGAGCCGGTGGACAGGTCCCAGGCCGCCGGGGCGCGGATGCCGCCGGTCGTCTCGTACAGGTCCCACTGCGAGCTGTAGCTCGTGTCGTTGGGCGTGAACATCGGGTACATCTTGCGGTCGGGTTCCGCGTAGGCGATGTTGGGGTCGGCGGCCTTGAGCTGGTTGGCCAGGCTCAGCATTTCGCCGTGCGAGAGCGCCTTGTCGAGCTTGTAGATGTGGGCGCCAGTGCCCATCTGGCGCAGCACGCGGGCCTTGGCGCCGCGCAGGGCCAGTGCCGAGTTCACGACATTCAGGCGAGCTTCCAGTGCGTTGGTAGCGATGCCGACGGCGCGCAGTACGGTGGCGTCCTGGGCATCAACCTGGGAGGCGTCGCGGTAGCTGACGATGAGGCGGTCGGTACTGCTCGCACGCACCAGGCTGGCAACGCCCACGTCGACCTGGGTGTTGGATACGCCAGCCTGGCTGGCACCCGCCGTCAGCAGGCCACAGGCCAGTGCGAGCAGGGTTCTCTTGTTGGCAAAAGCAAAACTCATTTGTGGTGGTTCCGGAAAAGTCACCGTGGCGGACGGCGCACCGGCTCGGCCCGCGGGATCTCCACGAGGAGCACCACTGTGTTCAGCTCGCCGGCAGGACTCAACCCAACAACAAAACCGTCCTGGCCGACATGGCGCATCCGAAGCGGGCCGCAGTGTGTCCGTGACACGAAGGCAGCCTTGTCACCAGCCGCAGTGACGGAAGTAACCCTAGCGGGCAATCAGGGATGACAGCGCCCGTGACCAATGGCATGCGCACGCTCGAGCGAGCGAAACAAGCCGGCAGCAATTCGGTCGCGGTTTTCAGCGGGTCGTCACATGGCACCGGCAACTCATCGCTTGCGGCTTGGGGCCGCTCATTCACGCGCCTAGCCTGAACACAGGTCGACGCGTTTTGCGGCGCCCGCCCCCCACCAAGAACCCACAGGAGCTCGTCATGTCCAACCGCTATTCGATTGCCCAGCGCACCCCTTTGCTCAACAGCCTGTTTGCCGGCGTCGCCTGTGCAGTCGCGCTGACCCTGACTGCAGGCCCCGCGCTGGCCGCCCCAGGGGATCTGGAGCGCGTCGAAGTCAGCGGCCGTGTCGTCGAGGCGCCCGTGCGCTACGACATTCACGACGCCTGCGCCAGCCTCGACCGCCAACTGCAGGACGCGCTGCAGACCACCTGGGAGAACGAGCGCCGTGTCGGCCAAGTGAAGGTGCAGATCGTCATCGACGGCGGTGAAGTCACTGCTGTCAGGACCGACGGCATCTCCAACCGCATCGAGCGCACCGTGCGCAACGCGGCCAACATGTTGGAGTGCGGCCCGCAGAAGACGGCCGGCGCGCAGATCTATCGTTTCCGCGTCGACTTCATCGATCCCGACGACCGCAACAACCAGCAGGTCGCCGGCGCCGGGCGTGGCTATCGGATCGCGATGGTCAACGAGTGAAGCACGGCGGCGTCGACGCGAGCAAGCGCCAGCGGCAGGCGCTCTACCGCCGGGCCGCCCAGTTCGCGCTGGGGCATGGCCCAGATTGGCGCTGGGAAATGGCTGTCCCAGTCGAAACGCGCGACGATATGCCAGTGCAGATGAGGCACGACATTGCCGAGACTGGCGATGTTGACCTTGGTCGGCGCGAGCAAAGACCTTAAGGTCCGCTCGATCTCGGTGACAGCGTCCATGCAGGCGTGTCTATCCGTGACCGACAGGTCACTGAACTCGGCGACATGGGCGCTCCAGATGAGTCGGTAAAAGGCCGGGAAACGTTGCGCTTCGTCGCCATCGACGACGCGCACGACGCGGAACTGCGGCGTGCGAGCGACGACGAAACCGCCGTCGCCCTCGCACAAGGGGCAGCTCACACCAGCACCCGCTCGATGCCGCCGTTGTTGGCCTTGGCCACGTACTCCGGCATCCAGTTGGGGCCGAGGATCTGGTTGGCCATCTCGACGACGATGTAGTCGGCCTCCAGCAGGCCGTTCTGCAAGTCATCACCGTAGCGGGACAGACCCTGCAGGCAACTCGGGCAGGACGTCAGGAT
>NZ_JBFUMO010000646.1:0-3070 GCF_054049355.1 Roseateles sp. P5_E11
GGTATCACCAGGTCGAGGCGTTGGAGAAGGTCAACCTGTTGATCAACTACTGGTGGCCCGTGGCCGGTGCCAAGGACTTGCCTGCGCCAGCGCACGCGCTGTTGCAGGCCATCCAGGTGTTGAACGCGCTGCCCGCGGCGCAGCGCGACGCCTGGGCGGCCCTGTTCGAGCACTATGTGGTGCAGCGCGAGCAGGAGCCGGCGGGGCACATCCCCCAGGCTTGGCATGGCGCGCTGACGCGGCGACGCTGAGGACGGATGCCATGCGGCCAATGAAGGAAGTTGATGGCATCACGCGCGAGCGCTTCGAGCGCGAGGTGGTGCCCGCCTACGAGCCGGTCGTGATGCGCGGCGCGGTGAGGCACTGGCCGTTGGTCGCGCAAGGGCGCGCGGGCCTGGATCCCTGCCTGCAATACCTGATGGGCTTCGACGGCGGCAAGCCCGTGGACGCCGTGCTGGCCAAGCCCGAACCCACGCGGGCCTTCAGCTACAAGCCCGACCTGGACGGCTTCAACTTCATGCGCGACAAGCGGCCCTATGCCGCCTTGTTCGAGCAGCTCTGGCGCTACAGCCAMTTCCCCGACCCGCCCAGCCTCGCCGCGCAGAGTGCGCTGGTGTCGGAGGCCTTGCCGGGCCTGGAGCTGGCCAATGTTTTGCCGCTGCTGGATGCCGCCGTGCCGCCGCGCATCTGGATCGGCAACCGTGCGACGGTGCCCGCGCACTTCGACGATTCCCACAACATCGCCTGCGTGGCAGCCGGCCGCCGCCGTTTCACGCTTCTGCCGCCGGCCTGCGCACCGCTGCTCTACCTGGGCCCACCCGACTACGCGCCCACGCCGGCGCCGATGTCAGTCGTGCCTGATCTGCACCGCGCCGACCCGGCGCAGTTCCCGTTGTTAGACGAAGCCCTGACGCACGCCGTGGTGGCCGAGTTGGAGCCGGGTGACGCGATCTACATGCCGCCGTTGTGGTTCCACCAGGTCGAGTCGCTGGCGCCGCATCTGAACATCCTGATGAACTATTGGTGGCGGCCGCTGGCCGCGCCGCAGCGCCCGGATGACCTGCACCTGGCGGCTATGCGGCTGGCCATGCTGGCGCTGCGGCATCTGCCCGACGGTGAACGTGAAGGCTGGCGCGCCTTGTTCGCGCACTATGTGTTCGGCGCGCGGGGCGAGGGGCTGGCGCATATCCCCGCAGGCCAGCGCCATCTGTTCGGCGACATCGACGCGGCGGCCGATGCCGTCGTGCGCAAGGACATCCTCGACCGGTTGCGGGGAGGCGCTGAATAGGCCTCCGCGATGCGGCGCGCCCTGGTTTGGGATGGGCTGCAAGGCGCAAAGCGCAGCCATAGCTTGACTATGGCGAGCATTTGCAACGCCGCAGGCCGCCCAAAGCAGGGATGCGCCGYGCGCGAGGGTCTGTTCAGCGCCTCCCTTGCTACCAGGTATAGATCTGCAGCGCCTTGTCGCCGACACCCGGCGGGATGTTGGCCAGCAGCTCGCGGTGGTCCGGGAAGTTCGTCACGCTGCGCTGGATGAAGTCGTCCACCGCTTCCAGCCGGTGGCGCGCCTGGTGCTCCGTCGGCGGCTGCAGGTCCTGCGCATCCGGAAAGATGCCCATGCCGGCCAGCAGCGCGTACCAGGACACGGCCGGGTAGCCGCCGCCGAAGCGGCCCGTCTTGAGGGCAGCGACCAGAGGCTTGCGCGACATCCACGTCATCAGCACGCCTTGCAGCGAGTCCGACAGGTGCATGTTCTCGGCGTTCTCGCGCCAGTAGTCGGTGTCGGTGCGCGAGTTGGTCTTGTAGTGCGCGACGATGTAGTCGCGCGTGTTCTCGAAGCGCTTGTGCATGGCGGCGTTGAACGCGTCCTGCGAGGCGGCGCCGAGGTCGCCCTTCTCCAGCACTTCCACCAGCATGGACGCCGTGACCTGCACGAACAGCAGGGCCGTGGCTTCCAGCGGCTCGATGAAGCCTTGCGACAGGCCGATGGCCACGCAGTTGCGATTCCAGACCTTGGACATGCGGCCCACACGCATCTTGAGGTGGCGGGCGGGGATGTCGGCATCCAACAGGCCCAGGTGCTGGCGCAGCTCGGTCTCGGCTTCGTCTGCCGAGCAGTGCGCGCTGCTGTAGACATAGCCGTTGCCCCGGCGCTGGGTGAGCGGAATCTTCCACGCCCAGCCGTGGCGCAGCGCGGTGGACACGGTCTGCGACTCGATGGGGCCTTCAAGCGGCGTCGGCATCGCCACGGCCGCGTCGTTGAAGAGGTTCTCCCCGAAGCCGATGAAGGGCGTCTGCAGGGCCTTGCCAATCATCAGCGATGCAAAGCCGCTGCAGTCCACGAAGAAGTCGGCGGCCAGGGCCTCGCCGTCATCGAGCTGCAGCCGGTCGATGTCGCCGCGCTCGTTGAGCAGCACCTGAGTGACGTGGCGCCGTAGGTGCGTCACACCGCGCTCCACCGCCTTGAGGCCGAGGAATTGACCGAGCAGCGTGGCGTCAAAGTGATAGCCGTACCAGACGTCAAACGGGAAGTTGGGCAGCGCGCGCGGGCCGCGGGCCTGGCGCGCCAGCGCCGCAGACGTGAAGAAGCGGTCCGGGTGGGCGTACACGTCGGCGCCGTCGAGCCGCGCGTGCACGTTGTCGACGAAGGGATGCATGGTCATGTTGTCCAGCATCGACACGAAGGGATGGAAGTAGCGCTCGAAGCCGGGCTTGGTCGACCAGCCATCGAAGGTGATGCCGCTCTTGTAGGTGGCGTTGCAGGCCGGCATCCACTCCGACTCCTCGATGCCCAGGATCTCGAAGAACCGGCGCAGCCAGGGCGTCGAGCCCTCGCCCACGCCGATGATGCCGACCTGGGGGCTCTCCAGCACGGTGATCTTCAGCCGCGGGCCATAGGCCGTGGTGGCCAGCATCAGCGCCGTCATCCAGCCCGCCGAGCCGCCGCCGACGATGCAGATGTGCTTGACCGGCGGCGGCGCATCGGTGCTGCCGCCCAGCGGGCGGGCGGCGATGTACTGGTCGATGAGGGTGGCGGTGTCACTCATGGGAGTTCGCATCGAAAAAGGGG
>NZ_JBFUMO010000647.1:0-3065 GCF_054049355.1 Roseateles sp. P5_E11
GATCTCGCCAGACGGGCATGCGGGCCAGCTCATTCACACTCATCAAGCGACTATTGCGCGGAGGTGGCAAACCGAGCTCGGCGTACTCTGCCGCCTCGGCTCCATTGATGCGCCGCAGGCTATCTTCATCAACATAGTCCTCCAACACCGCGATCATTCGCGAGGCCTGCTCAAAGCTCGCCCCCAAACCGGTAAGGACGGGAAGCAGGAGATCCTGGTTTGGCACATTGAGCGACAGCAGCCCGCGGTCATCCTGGACTGACACCCATCCTCCGCCGGGCGTCCTATAGAGGCGCCCGTCATGCGTCAGCAGTTGCTCGTTCGCGAAGCCCGAGCCGGCATACCCAAAAGGTCGAGTGGTCAACCAGTACAGCGCCAATGCCTGAGCCGAATACGCCTGGGTGCGGCCTTCCGCATAGCTTTGCACGCTCTGCGCCTGCTGCCTCAACAGGTCCACGCGTTGCGACAACCGTGCAGCGACAAAGCCAATGAGCACCAGCGATGCCATCACCAACATCAAAACATAGCCACCTTGCCGTTGGCGCCCGGCACGCTGCATCGTCACAGGCTGTTCCAATCGCGCCGCAGCCAGCGCAAGTAGCCGTTCTGCGGGGATGCCACCAGCAACACACGGCCACCTTGACCCTGCTCGAGTCGAATGAGCCGGGGCAGCGCCTGTTCAATCAACGTGCTCTCGGGGGGCCAGTCTTGGTAGCTGACGCCCCCATCGTCTTCGTAGACCCAATGAAGGCCCTTGAACGGCCAAGCAGCCAACTGGACACGCTGCTCCGGCAAACCGATCTCGCGCTGAGTCAACCAGAGCTCGGTATCGGACTCCTTCGATTCAAGCGTCAACACGACTGGTGTCGGTCCCGATGAGTAGTTCACTGGTGCCAGCGTGCTCATGCCCTTGATCTGCGTCGCGCTGCCGGCGAACTGCGCCTCGACGGGCGAACCCGCACCCACCATGCCGCGCAGGGTCTGCACTAGCCATTCTCGATGCAAGGCCGCCAAGCGAACGCCGGCATTCGCCCCCTGTAGGCTGCGCTCGATGCGGGTGAGCTGAAAGAGCCCCTCGGAAATCAGCCCCGCCACCATCGCAACGATCACCAGGGTGACCAGGGTCTCCAGCAGTGTGAAGCCGCGCATAGGCTGCCGAGTCAGGCTCACGGCGTGCCCCGATCGACGGGCAAGGATTCGGGAGACAGTTGGCCTGTGTGCGTCACTTCAAAGTCTGCTTGCATGCCGCTCAGCACATCTCGGACCTGTACCTGCATGCGGTACAAGCCGACCCGCCAGCGCGAGGCATCACCACGTGACAGCGAATAACGCAGGGGCGATATTTCCGTGCTGCTCCAGGTCAGTTCCAGCTGATCCCAGCGCTTGTGACCCGTGCGCTCGGTGGCGGGATTGACCGAGTCGATCAACTCCAGCGCTTGCAGAGTCAATTCGGCCCTCGCCCTCGCGTCGTTTAGGCCACTGACCGCGCGCAGATTGCTACCCAGCCAGGCATAGAGCGCCGTTCCAACTGCAGCGAATATGGTCATCGCCACGATGGCCTCAAGGAGCCCGAAGCCCGAGGCATGCAGGCGGCGAGCGGACTTCATTCGATCACGCGACCACTGATCGGCTCAATCCGCCACTGCTGCACCGTGCGATCTCCCCGGCGCAACTCGATACGCCCTCCCACGGCAGCGCCATTGACGCCGTAGCGCAGCGGCTTATCGATGCGCAACTCGATATCAGCCGGTAGTTCTGGAGCCAGTGCCCGGAGTTGGTCCGCATCGAGCTCCAGGCTGCGACCCGAGGCGAAGGCCTGGGTGGGCAATGCGCTGAGTAAAGCGACGAAATCTTCGCGCCAGCCGCGCTCATTGGCGGAATCCAGCCAGCGCATCGTTGCCGGCAGAACAACCGCCGTGGTGAGCGCGACCAACGTCAGCACCACCAGCAATTCCAGCAACGTGAAGCCCGCCGAGCTCGCCGTCCGGCCAAACCGCATACCAGTGTTCAGTTACGCGAAGCTGGCAGAACGCCTATATCGGCCGCATCCCCGCTGCCGCCGGCCTGACCATCCGCACCCAGGGAATACAGCGCAAATGGCTGCCCGTTCGCGCCAGGCAGCGAATAGAGGTAGGCGTGCTGCCAGGGATCCAACGGCACATCGGCGTCAAGATACGGGCCGCGCCACCTGGTCGCCAGGGCCGTATCGGCGGGCTGCTTCGCCAACAAGCTCAAGCCCTCTTCGGCGGTCGGGTAACGACCAATATCAAGCCGCACGTTCTCCACAGCGCCGCGCAGCATCTTGATCTGCGTGGTGGCTGTGATGACCTTGGATTGATCCACCTTGCTAAACAGCCGTGGCCCAACCAAGCCTGCGATCAACCCGATGATCACAAGCACCACCAACATTTCAAGCAAAGTGAAACCGATTTCGCTCCGACCGGCCATCCGGCGAAGTGTGCGCGAAGGCTGCAGTATGGACATCGTCATCTCAGGTTCAGAAGCATTGGATTGTAAGGGGCGCACCCGACACGACTTACTCGACGCCGTCGCTCAGTCGCCGGGCAGATGACCGCGGGCAACGAGTCGCTGGCGGTAAACAGCTCAATACAGAACGAAAAAAGCGCCCCGAAGGGCGCTTTTAGATTTCGCTTGCGCGAACTCTGTGCTTAGTTCGCCGGACGCGACAGCGTGTAGCTGTTCAGGTCGCTCGACGACGTCGTGGCGGTACCCTTCTTCAGGATGTTCATGACGCCTTCGATCTTGGCCTTCGGGGCTGCGACAGTGATCTTGAAGCCCAGACGGGTATCCGTACCAGCCACCAATCCCGAGATAGACGGGCAGACCTCGATCGCATTGATGAACAACTGCTTACCAGCGATCAGCGAGAAGTTGGAGTTGCCGGCACCGCAAGAACCGCCGTTAGCCAAAATCGGCGTGACGACAACAGAGGCCGGATCACCCGTGTGTGAGCTGGTCAGCACAATGCGGGAGATGTAGTCAGGGTTGATCGTCGTKAACGGTGCGGTCAGCTCGGTGCCATCGCGGTCGATAGAACCCAGGGC
>NZ_JBFUMO010000648.1:0-3048 GCF_054049355.1 Roseateles sp. P5_E11
GGGCACAAACGCCAAGTAGCGAACCAGCCTGATGTCAGGCTCGGTGGCCAAGGTCATCTGTAGCAGGGTCGACTTCCCAGATCCCGGGGGGCCTATGAGAGCTACATAACCTTGGGTGACCGCCCGCATCGTGTCCAGTAAGGCGACCTCCGTATCACGGTTTCGCTGCACGTGGGCGCCGACCGGGAAACGATGAATGTGGCGCGTCTTGGCTGGGTCACGCCACCCAAGCTCGTTCAGCAACTCATCTCGAGACCACCTGTCTTTGTCCCGCGCGTCGCGGACAAGATCCGGCAGTAGCTTCGATATCTCGGCCGCAAGGCGAGCTTGCTCGGTGCTGAGCTTGTGCAGCTGGACAAAGTCTGCCGCGGCGCCATGCAAGATCCTCAAGTCTTGCAGAAACTGTTCAAACCGGGTCTCGTCTAGCCCAGACGCCTGGTGCAACGTGTCCAGGAGTCGGCCCCATCCTGCCTGCCGCCACTCATCAATAGACCTCTGCGCATGAAGCTCGAACTCGGCCAGGAAAGCGGCGCTATGCGGCGGGATGGCATCGCCTGGGCTGTCAGAGTCGGACGGATAGTCGCTTACAACTAGCCGGATCTGCACGCGGCAATCAGGATGGAGCTTCCGAAGCCCCTCCCAGGCGTCGATCAATGGCTTGAGCAGACCTTCCGCACCAGTGAGGAGGGTGACGATGCGAAACGGGGCCGGAAACCTGGAGGTCTTGAATTGGTGCCCTATGACCAGGCCATCCAAACCTAGAACGAGGTCGTCAGCGATGCCAGCGGTTCGATCGGCTACTCCGACCCATAGCAGCTGCCCGCGCTCAAGCTCCGCATAGATGGCGGCTCCGGCCTGGTCGTATTGACCCATGTAGCCACGCATGGCTCGGCGCTCGCCTTCCGCAGGAGGGGTTGGGGATGAGCTCTTGGGTTCCAGGTTCTCGCTTTCGGCCATGCGTTCTTGTACCAAAGCTCGGACCCATGCGGCAGCTACTGAGTCGGCGATGCACCGTCGTGCTCAGCTACGCGCCGCTGCTACCCATCGACATCCGCAGCCACAGCACGCTTTTGCGCCATTGACCGCTCGGGAGCGGGAGTCTCCCGCGTCCCCAGCTTCAACAATGCGCCTGTTACGAGGACAGACAGAAGTGCCACCCATGCGGGCACGGCAAGGCGCACTGGTTCGACGAGCAACCACCAGTCGTCAGGAATCTCACCAAAAATCATGTCGTACAACTCGCTGCGGCGTGGATCGCGCCCGGCAATCAGTGCGACGCAGAACGTAGTCACGGCCGTCGTAAATGTCAGCGCTAGCTTGCTGCCCTGCAGCGGCAGCGAGCGCACCGCTGGACGAATCATCTTCATCGCAGCAGCCGTCAGAGGCACTGATACTAAGAACCACCAGCCGCTTAGCCCGTCGCCAGCTTTCCTGGCCAAGGCCCGCGCAACGATCAACGTGTCACTTCCCATCTCGGTCAGTGTCACGGTCACTTGGCTGAAGCCCGTGCCATTTGCCAGAGCGATGCCGTAGTGCGTCAGCAGGTAGCCGATTTCATAGAAGTTGATGCTCGTGATGCCGAGTGCACCGCAGGCCGCCGTCGCCAGCACGACCGCGCGCTTCCACCCGAGCTGACAGTTGAACCCACCCAGCACCAACATCGTCATGGCGCTGGCATACAACGCACTCACCGTGCAAACGAGAATCGCATGGTCAACGGCGCCGTTTAACAGGAGTGGTGTGATCGGGTTGAGCGGAAGCAAGAGCGCCAACACCACAGACCAAGCGAAGTAGCGCAGCTTCGGCGTGAAAAGTCGCTCGGGCGTCCGAATCAGGGCTAACCGTTCGCTTTCCGAGATATGCGTCATGTTGGGTGAGAGAAAGGACTGCGCCAAATCCCCTGCCGTTGACCGATGAAGCGCGGCGTCGGAAGCTAGATGTTTGGCAAACTTTTCGAGTCCCACCGTCCAAAGCGCGGCGCACAGATCAGCACGCACCTCCATCAGCGCAACGATGAAGCTGGCATACCGTCGAACGAACAGGTCGCCAATTACAAGCAGTAGGAAGCAAAGCGATGCAAGCGAAACGGTCGCCACGCCAAGTCGCAAGAGCCACCATCGCGGCTCACCGTGGATCAAACCTGCCGAGGTAAAAGAAACCAGGATCACCACGGAAGCGGCAACAGCGAAAGCTTTGCTGAGAGCCAGCGTCGAACGAATCCCGCCTAGCATGATGGACAGGCGGCGGAACGCGCGCGAGTCGCGGTGAACGATGTGCCCCATTTCGTGAGCCAGAATCAGGTCTCCCGTGAGGTCTCGCTTTGCGACCCGATCCCATAGAGCACTACTCACGAAGATGCAGTCACCTTCTACCCCCGTGCGCGCGTGTGCAGCGACCTGAAAGCCGCTGTACCAGACAACTTCCGGAGCAGCCTTCTCAGGGCCGCGCGCCGCCTGCCAGAGCCTGGAGACAGTTTCACAAAGAACCTGGCCCGCCACGCCCTTGGGTTGCCGACCCCGATCCGCCAGCTCGGCCTGCGCCTGTGCGTCGGCACGCACGGCGTTGCGGCTGCCAGCAATGAAGCGTGCGAGGAGCAGGACGGCCACGAATACCGTCAGCCAACCATATGCGACTTGAACTCCAGGATCTTTGGCGCCATTCCAGAGCGCGCCGATTGACTGGAACACCTCGTAGGTCGCGAAGGTCACCAGCACGACTGGCAGGCCGACAGCGACGATTGGCACTGCGATGACAGCGAAGACTCCGACATGAACCCATATCTCGGCACCCAGGCTCAGCAGGAGCGCTTCTCGTGCCTGCGGCTGGCGCCTGATCATCAGTCCTTTGCCTGAGCCTTAAGGGCAGCGTTCATCTCAGGAGAGCGCATGGCCGCGATCAGTGCGTCAACCTGTTGCATGGACAGCCCTTGCGTATCGCCGGCTTTCCTGAGCAGCTTCTCGAAGTCCGCCTTTACTTGCGGCTGTTCGTCCCCGGACCAGAGCCAGTTCAATAACTTTGCCGCATGCTCGTAGGTCGTGTCTGCTAGCT
>NZ_JBFUMO010000649.1:0-3048 GCF_054049355.1 Roseateles sp. P5_E11
CCAGGACCACGGCACCAGCCCCAAGATCTGCGCCGGCGCCATCGATCTGGGCTTCGGCTCCGTGATGATGGACGGCTCGCTGATGGAAGACGGCAAGACGCCGGCCTCTTTCGAATACAACATGGAAGTGACCCGCAAGGTCGTCGAGATGGCGCACCAGGTCGGCGTCACCGTCGAGGGCGAGCTGGGCTGCCTGGGCAACCTCGAAACCGGTGATGCCGGCGAGGAAGACGGCATCGGCGCCGAAGGCAAGCTGGATCACAGCCAGATGCTGACCGACCCCGAGGAGGCCGCCGTGTTCGTCAAGGCCACGCAGCTCGACGCGCTGGCGATCGCCATCGGCACCAGCCACGGCGCCTACAAATTCAGCCGCAAGCCCACGGGCGACATCCTGGCCATCGGCCGCGTGAAGGAGATCCATGCGCGCATCCCGAACACCCACCTAGTCATGCACGGTTCGTCCAGCGTGCCGCAGGAGCTGCTGGCCATCATCAACCAGTACGGCGGCAAGATGAAGGAGACCTTCGGCGTGCCGGTCGAGGAGATCCAGGAGGCCATCAAGCATGGCGTGCGCAAGATCAACATCGACACCGACATCCGCCTGGCGATGACGGGCGCGGTGCGCAAGTTCCTGGCCGAGAACCCCGACAAGTTCGACGCCCGCGAATGGCTCAAGCCCGCCCGCGAAGCCGCCAAGGTCATCGCCAAGGAGCGCTATATGCAATTCGGCTGCGAAGGCCAGGCCGGCAAGATCAAGGGCCGCACGCTGGTCGACATCRCTGGCGCCTATGCGCGCGGTGAGCTGGCACAGAAGGTCCAATAAGGGTTCAGTGACGCGTCACTGCTTCACCTACGGCTCACTGATGTGGGCCGACATCATGGCCCGCGTCTGCGGGCGTGAATTCGCCAGCGAGCCGGCCTCGCTGGCGGGTCATGCGCGCCACCCGGTGCGCGGCCAGGACTACCCCGGCCTGCGGGCCGCGGCGGGCGGCCTGGTGCCGGGGCGGCTGTATCGCGACGTCGACGCTGACGCCTGGGAGCGGCTGGATGCCTTCGAGGGCGTCGAGTACGAGCGCGCCGATGTCGTCGTGGCGCTGGCCGACGGCAACGCGCTACTGGCCCAGGTCTACCGCTTCCGCCCCGAGTTCGCCGACCGGCTGCTCCCTGGGGACTGGGACGCCGACGCTTTCGCCCAGGAGGGCCGGGAGCGCTTCATCGCCCGCTATGTGGGCTTCGAGCTGATCACGCCACGCTGAAGCCCCGGGAATAAGACACGTTTTCGCCTGATGCCCCCCTGTTCGCGGGGTCACAATGCATCGGCATAACCCCTTGGTCATTGGGGTCGGGAGCTGGGATGGACGAGCTGACCGGAATCGTCGCGCGAGCGGGTTTCCTGCCCCACGGCTATTGCTTCCAGTGGTCGCCCGGCCTGCTCTGGACCATGGTCGGCGCCGATCTTTCCATCGCGCTGGCCTACTTCTCCATCCCGCTGGCCATCGCCAGCTATGCCCGCCAACGCCCCCAGGTCAACCTTGGCAGCATCGCGACGCTGTTCGCCATCTTCATCTTCGCCTGCGGCGTGACCCATGTGCTGGACGTCTGGACGATCTGGCGCCCCGACTACGGACTGCAGACCGCTGGCAAGGTCTTCACCGCCTGCGCGTCCGTGCTGACGGCGGCCGTGGCCTGGCGCCTGATGCCCACGCTGCTGGGCCTGCCGTCACTGGACGAGATGCGCACGGCCAACGAGGCGCTTCGCAGTGAGATGGACCGCCGCCACAGTGCCGAGGACCATCAGCTGGAAGCCGAGCAGAGCCTGGCCGCCACGCTGTCGGCCATCGACGCCGGCTTCATCACGACCGACGGCGACGGCCGGGTCACGCGCATCAATGCCGTGGCCGAGCGCATCACCGGCTGGCCGGCGCGCGAGGCCCTGGGCCTGCCGGTCTGGGAAGTCTTCCAGCGCGAGGGCACGCCGGCCGACCTGAAGGCGCGCAACCCCATCGACGTCGTGCGCGAGCGCAACCGCGAAGGCGCTTTCCAGCGCCAGGCCGTCTGCGTCGCACGAGACGGCAGCCAGCGGCCCGTTGAGGTTCACGCCGACCTGACCCACCACGCCGACGGCCGCGTGCGTGGCGTCGCCATCGTCTTCCGCGACGTGGGCCGCCTGACTGAAGCCGAGGCCGAGGTGCGCCGCCTGGCGGCCGTCGTCGAGTCCTCGGCCGACGCCATCATCGTCAAGACGCCGGATGGTCGCATCACCAACTGGAATGCAGGCGCCGAGAAGATGTTCGGCTACACGGCCGCGGAGGTCGTCGGGCAGCCGGTGCAGATGCTGATCCCGCCCGAACGTGAAGCCGAGGAGACGGGCATCCTCGCCAGTCTGGCCCAGGGCCAGCATGTGCCGCCGTTCCGCACCGTTCACATCGCCAGGGACGGCCGTCGAGTCGAGATCTCCGCCCAGGTCTCGCCGCTGCGCGATGCGGCCGGCCGCATCATCGGCGGCATCAAATCCGCCCGCGACCTGACCCACCAGCGCCAGATCGAGACCGCGCTGCGCCAGAGCGAGGCACGGCTGCGCTTCGCCCTCGAGTCCGCGGCCATCGGCGACTGGGAGCTGGAGCTGGACAGCGGCCTGATCCACCGTTCGCGCCGCTATGACCAATGTTTCGGCCGACCCGACTCTGAAGGCCCGTGGGACCGCGAGCGCATGCTTGCTGCCGTCCATCCCGACGACCGGGCCATGGTGGAGGCCGGCCTGGCGGCCCTGCCCGAGGGCCATCGTCCCTGGCATGCCGAGTTCCGCGTCGTCTGGCCCGATGACAGCGTGCACTGGCTGCGCCTGGACGCCCGGGTCACCCACGACGACGCCGGTTCGCCGCGGCTGGTCGGCATCGTGGCCGACGTGACCGCCATGCGCACCGCCGAGCAGGCCCGCCAGCAGTCCATCTGGCTGGCGGCCGAGAACCGCCGCGTGCAGGAAAGCAGCCGGCTCAAGAGCCTCTTCCTCGCCAATATGTCGCATGAACTGCGCACGCCGCTGAATGC